>JAOTYS010000028.1 GCA_029861795.1 Gammaproteobacteria bacterium
AGCATTGGTACTAATATGGGCCGCACGACCATTAACCACTAGGACGTAAGACGTGCACGATCGGGTGTGTCTCCCCGCGACCAGCGTGCGCCTGTTTCCAATGCAAGGTGGCGAATTCCATTAAGCCCTATTCTGAAACGAGATCAGAATCCGGCGGTATTTGGCATGTGAGCCTTGCGCTGGTTAGCTGTGTCAGAACAACTTCACTCGTCCCGCGCAACATAAATATAGGAGCCTGATGCGTTGAGATATATGAGATTGCTCTTGCTGCTGATTGTCGCGGCTGGGAATGTTTACTTGTGGACCGATTCTGGACCTGTAGTCGAATACATTGCTCGAGACCATCACACTCTTCTGGGACGTTACTCCGTGGAGCGGTTTTCCGGGATGATTGTCTTTCTGTTGATTTCAGTTACGGTGCTTTACTTGGTCTTCGGCAAGACACGAGGATTGCGTTATAGGGTGATGCATATACTGGTTATCGGCATTAGTGTAGCCGGGAGCGTGATCGCGGCAGAGTACGTTTTGCGTGCCTTTGCGCCGGAACCTTTGTATGTATTGAATGAGAATTTTCGCATCCGCCCGCCTCACTATCAGGCAGAATATGTTTTTCATGACAAACCTCTAGCCCGGCGAAGTTACCCGAATCTGGCGCCTGGCTATGCATCGGTACCAATTACTCTGCAAACCGATACACGTGGATTCCGCAACGCGGACGGAATCGATCAAGCCGATGTGCTTTTTGTTGGAGACTCCTTTACCGAAGGTCCTGAAGTAGGTGGGGATCAGGTGTGGACTTTCCTATTCAGCCTTGAAACAGGAGTGTCAACCTACAATCTTGGCACTTCAGGCGAAGACCCAGGCGGCTATGTGCATAAATTGAGACAGTTCGCTTTGCAGCTCAAACCCCACACACTTGTGCTCACTATCTACGAAGGGAACGACTTTCGCGGATTCGAAAGCTCAGTAAACCAATCGGCGGTCAAGACATCTATCCTGCGTCTCAAAATCAAGCAAGCGCTAATTGACTACCTTGGTCCAATCAACGCGCGTGGGCCGGTGTGGGGAGCAGAAATCATTGATTGGTTGCCCATGGAAATCGAGAGCGGACCGAGTAAGGCATATTATGCGTTTAAGCCGCGCAACATCGGTGAGCTTTATAGGACCGAGCAGGAATTCAACAACCAATCTGGTTGGAAGCAGGCACGCCTATCGATTGAGGAGATTGCCCGATTTGGCAAAGAAAACGACCTGCGACTAATCGTGGTCTATGCGCCTCTGAAGACCCATGTGCTGCTACCGATTGTTATAAAGCGGCTTAATGCCAACAGGCTTCTTGAGTTCGCCAAACTTCATCGCAGCAAGCTGCCTGCAGAAAGCGGAGCGATGATTGATGGCCAGCAATTCATAGAGCAGTTTTTCCGTAACATTGATGTGCAAGAAAATGCTGTCAAACAGCTTTGCGCAGAATTGCAAATCGAATTTCTTAGCTTGACTGAAGCCCTTCGCCAGGCACTCGCTGAAGGTCAGCAGGTTTACTACACGTATGATCAGCATTGGACTCCAATAGGGCACGAGGTCGTGGCTAGAGAGTTTGCGACGTACTGGAGGAATCGAATTCAGTGATTTCTCAGAACGGACTTGTTGGGTCCGATGCGTAACCAATGAAGATATGTCAGAAGATTTCGTTCAAGGATATCGTCATCGAATGGCGCGCTAGGCTGCGGTAGGGTCTATGAACTCGATGTCGAGGCATACCAATTTGATCCTATTTTTCGTCTTTCCGATGACAGTCAGCGCAATGCTGATTTCCATGTACTTCTCTGGAATCGATGTATTGCAACAAATCGTAAGCCCAATGCGAAGAGAGGACTTGGCAGTGGCGATGCGTGAGTTCGGTTTGCTTGAGAATCTTCAGAATTTCTATCTGTTGGCGATATTCATTATGTGTTGCTGCGCGATCAGAAGGAAGGCGAAATGGGAGCGGAAAGCGTGGGTCGCGGTGGCTGCTCTTGCTGTTTTTGTGTTTCTTGAAGAGATTGACTATGGTCTCAATTTCTATGATCTCCTAAAAAAGAAAACATTGCATGATGCAGACCAGGTGAGAAATATCCATAACGTGGGAGATCTAAACAAGAAGATAAAAATAGCTGTGGATCTGATGTTAGTTAGTGTCTTTATGATCGCTCCTTTCGTTCTGTCAAGAAGTGCGTCGGCCTTTATTCAGTATGTCTTGCCGAATAGGTGGTTTGCGCTAACGGTCCTCGGGATGGCGTTGCTGTCGTCATTAGCACATAAATTGGATGACGCGGGTTTGGCGCCGAACGGCTCCCTCGAGAACAACATTACCGAGTTTCGCGAGTTGACCATTTACTATATGTGGATGCTCTATATTTATGAGCTGGTATTTAGGCGCCGATACGTAGCGCAGGTGCCTTAGGGGGCGTGGTATTGAACGCTCAGCTGGTGCACAGCATCCACCAGAGTTTCAACACTCTGCGGTGAAGTGGTAGGGTGTATTCCATGGCCGAGATTGAATACATGGCCAGATCCACGTCCGTAGCTTTGTAGGATCCCCTGGACTTCACTCTGGATGCGTTCTGGGGAAGCATGAAGCACGGATGGATCCATATTTCCCTGAAGCGCGACCCGCTCTCCTATGCGTTGCCTTGCGACGAGGAGATCCGTCATCCAATCGATACCAACGGCGCTGCAACCTGTGGCGGCGATATCTTCCAGCCATTGCCCGCCGTTTTTGGTGAACAGGATCACAGGAATTTCGATCCCTTGGTTTCTGCGGCTTAAACCTTGAACGACGGTCGACATGTAGTTTAAGGAGAATGTCTTATAGTCGCGATGACTTAGAACACCGCCCCAGGTGTCAAAAACCATTACCGCCTGGACCCCCGCTGCAATCTGTGCGTTAAGATAGTTCGTGACGCTGTCGGCAAGGACACTAAGGAGGCGGTGCAGTTCGTCGGGTCGGGCGTACATCATCGTCTTGATCAAAACGAAATCCTTACTGCTACCCCCTTCAATCATGTATGTCGCTAGAGTCCAGGGACTTCCGGCAAAACCGATCAGTGGTATGCGTTCTTCAAGTTCGCGGCGCACCATACGTATCGTATCCATTACGTAGTGCAGTTCTGTTTCGGGGTCAGGTACACCAAGACCATCTATATCTTGTCTACAGCGAATGGGTTTACTGAGTCGTGGCCCCAACCCCTCTTCCACAGAAAGGCCCAACCCCATCGCATCAGGGATTGTGAGAATATCGGAGAACAGTATCGCTGCATCTAGGGGAAAACGATCGACAGGCTGCAACGTCACTTCGCACGCGAGTTCTGGTGTCTTGCACAAAGTAAGAAAGTCGCCGGCTTTCTTTCTAGTTTCACGGTATTCAGGCAAGTATCTGCCGGCCTGACGCATGATCCAGATAGGGGTGCGGTTCACAGGTTGCTTCAATAATGCCCGAATCAGCAGATCGTTCATCACATGTCCCAGTCACAGTCCATAGCAGCTATCGTTCACCGAAATATTGTCGCGATCCGCTGTTGCATACTTTCCGCTGCTGCCCTAGGGTTGGTAGTGTCACGGATAGGTCGACCCACCACAATGTAGTCCGCACCGTTTTGAAACGCCTGTTCCAGTGTGACGACTCGCTTTTGATCATCATCGTTCAGCACCGGTCGGATTCCTGGCGTAACGATCAATAGTTGATCTTCTAGTAAGTCACGCAGTCTGCGAGCCTCTAAGCCGGAGGCGACTACACCGTCACAACCGAGTTCAATGGCACGTCGTGCTCGCGACAACACTAGACTCTCGACATCGCAGTCAAAGCCCAGATCATTCAAATCTCCCTGATCGAGACTAGTAAGGCTGGTCACGGCCAGGACGAGGAGATCTCCCTTAGCCTTGCCGGCGGCGCGCATTATTCCATCATTGCCATGCACTGTGACAAAGGTGATGCCGCGGCCGTTGAGTTGCTTGATTGCATTGCGAACCGTTTCTGGTATGTCAAAGAACTTTAGATCTACGAAAATTTTTTTTCTTTTTTCTTTGAGTACATCAATAAGCCGGAAGTAGCCACCGGTCATAAAGAGCTCCAGCCCGATCTTATAGAAGTTTGCCGAATCGCCAAGTGTATTCACCAACTTCAGCGCTTTAGCGACACTAGGCAAATCGAGGGCCACGATCAACCGTTCCGCCGTTGGGATCGAGTATCGAGGGCGTGGCGATTGCTGCATATCACACATCCAGAAAGCTGAGAATTCCGTCTGCGGCTTCTCGCCCCTCAAATACCGCAGTGACTACAAGATCGGAGCCGCGCACCATATCCCCACCTGCAAATACTTGAGGGTTGGAGGTTTGAAACTTATAATTCGGGCCGGGCATGACCTCCACTTTGTTCCCTGAATCCAACTTGATATCAAATTCGCTGATCCACGGCGGAGGACTCGGTCGAAAGCCAAATGCGATAATCACGCGGTCCGCCGGGATGATTTCTTCGCTGCCGGGTACGGGTTCCGGCCTGCGACGTCCCCGCTCGTCGGGATCTCCAAGCTGAGTGGAGACGGTGCGCACTCCAGTTACTCGATTGTCGCCGGTGATCTCAATGGGTTGTCTGTTCCACATGAACTGAACCCGCTCTTCTTTGGCATTGACTACTTCCCTTCGAGAACCGGGCATATTCTCTTCGTCTCGCCGGTATACACAGCCGACACTTGTTGCGCCTTGACGAACAGCGGTGCGCACACAATCCATGGCGGTGTCCCCACCCCCCAGTACGACGACGCGTTGTCCACGCATATCGATGAAGTCAGTGGGGCGCCTCTCAAATCCCATCAGCCTGTTCACATTGGCAATGAGATAAGGCAGCGCTTCGTATACCCCTGGCAGTTCCTCACCCACAAATCCGCCTCGCATGTAAGTATAAGCACCCATACCCAGGAATACCGCGTCGTATTGCGCGAGGAGGTTTCGAAACTCGATATCTATGCCGATTTCGGTAGCAAGGATGAACTCCACTCCTGCCTCTTCTAACAACTTACGACGTTGTAGAACCACCTCTTTGTCGAGTTTGAACGGAGGGATCCCGAAGGTCAGCAGGCCGCCTATCTCTGGGTACCGATCATACACCGTTGCAACAACTCCGTTTCGGCTAAGGATGTCTGCACAGGCAAGGCCCGCGGGGCCTGCGCCCACGATTGCTACCCGCTTGCCAGTCGGTACAACATGGGACAAGTCCGGGCGCCAACCTTGCTTAAGAGCTTCGTCAGTAATGTATGTCTCGATCGATCCTATGGTGACCGCACCAAAACCATCATTCAAGGTACATGCGCCCTCGCACAGTCTATCTTGAGGACAGATGCGGCCACAGATCTCTGGTAATGAGTTAGTCTGATGTGATAGGTCCGCCGCTTCAAACAAGTGGCCTTCGTTGATTAGCTTTAGCCAGTCTGGAATGTAATTGTGTACCGGACATTTCCACTCGCAATAAGGATTTCCGCAGGAAATGCAACGTCCCGCTTGGGCAACGGCATGCTCGGACTCATAGTGCGCATAGATCTCTTTGAAATCATGGGTGCGAATACCGACAGGTGCCTTTGCAGGGTCCCGACGCGGTAAATCTACAAACTGAAAGGTCTTACTCAAAAGAGTCGTTTTCGAACCCTAGTGGCACCACTGGCTGGGGTTGCTCATTAACAAGTAACAGATCGCCGAGAGTATTGTTGGTGGCACTTCTCACGCTGCTTCCATCAGTGTATCGAGTAGTGTTTCCAGATCCGCCGCCTTTGGTTTGACCAACCAGAAACTTCCTACGAGGTCCATAAGGTCGCGCTGTATCGCTTTGCCCCATACGCTGTTTGTTTCTTCAATGAACTCAGCGAGCATCTCGCGCAGAAAGTTCAGGTGTGCTTCCATGCTCTCCGGTGTGAGTCTGTGAATATCGATTAGTTCGTGGTTATAGCAATCTACAAAATTTCTTTCTAAATCGAGCACAAAGGCAAGCCCCCCCGTCATACCCGCTCCAAAGTTAAGCCCGGCTTGACCGAGTACTGCAACCGCGCCCCCTGTCATGTATTCACAGCCGTGATCACCTGCACCTTCCACTACCGCCAGCGCGCCGGAGTTGCGCACCGCAAAGCGCTCCCCCGCCGTACCCGCAGCGTACAGTGTCCCCCCTGTAGCGCCGTACAGGCAGGTGTTGCCGACGATGGTACATTCGTTGCTAGGTGCTTTCAGCTCCTGCGGTGGATAAATGACGATTTTGCCCCCCGCCATTCCTTTACCGACATAGTCGTTGGCATCACCCTCAAGATACAAGTGCAATCCACCAGCATTCCATACGCCGAAACTTTGACCCGCGGTGCCCTTTAGGCGCACTACGATCGGTGTGCTTTCAAGCTCGGTGTTACCGTGACGCCGAGCGATTTCGCCCGAGATACGGGCACCGATTGAGCGATTAAAGTTTCGAATCGTGTAGTGGTGTTCACCCCCGGTGCCGGCCTCTATAGCAGGTCGGATGTCCTGTAACATCTGCTCGGCGAGTTCTCCCTTGTCAAAAGGATTGTTGCGCTCGACGCTACAGTGCTGCGGGGTGTGCGACGGCACACCGGCATCACTAAGGAGCGGAGCCAAATCCAGTCGTTTTTGTTTCTCTGTCTGGCCTGGTAGCAGCTCCAACAAATCTGTCCGGCCAATGAGATCGGACAGGCGGGACACGCCAAGGTGAGCAAGTAGCTCACGAATCTCATGGGCGACAAATCGAAAGTAGTGCATTACGCGGGCGGGAGTGCCTATAAAATGTTTCGTGCGTAAGATGTGGTGTTGTGTGGCAACACCGGTCGCGCAGTTGTTGAGGTGGCAAATGCGTAAGTACTTACAACCCATGGCGACCAGGGGCATGGTTCCGAATCCGAAGCTTTCAGCACCCAGGATGGCAGCCTTGACCACATCAACCCCAGTCTTAAGCCCGCCATCGACTTGCAGCGTGACCCTGGCGCGCAAGTCATTCGCCCTCAGGGTCTGGTGGGTTTCTGTGAGGCCCAGTTCCCATGGGCCGCCTGCGTATTTGACTGAGGTGAGCGGACTGGCGCCCGTGCCGCCGTCGTACCCGGCGATGGTTATCAGATCAGCATAGGCTTTGGCGACCCCAGCGGCGATTGTGCCTACGCCCGGTCCTGCCACCAGTTTCACCGACACCAGTGCGTCGGGGTTAACTTGCTTGAGATCAAAGATGAGTTGTGCCAGATCTTCAATTGAATAGATGTCGTGGTGTGGTGGTGGAGAGATTAACGCGACCCCCGGCTTTGAGTAGCGCAAGGTGGCGATCAGTTCGTTTACCTTGTGACCTGGCAGTTGGCCTCCCTCGCCAGGCTTTGCGCCCTGTGCGATCTTAATTTGTAGGACGTCTGCATTTACAAGATAAGATGGGGTCACTCCAAAGCGGGCGGAGGCGACTTGCTTTATTTTGGATTCACGTTCAGTGCCGTAACGTTGCGGGTCCTCCCCGCCCTCCCCGGAGTTGGAGCGTCCCCCTAAGGTGTTCATAGCGATTGCTAAGGCTTCGTGGGCCTCAGGGGATAATGCGCCAAGAGACATTCCGGCTGTATCGAAACGCTTCAGTATGTCTTCCACCGGTTCGACCTGGTCAAGCGATTGCGTAGTGATGTCAGTGCGCAACCGCAGCAGGTCGCGCAGCACCATAGCAGGGCGGTTATTTACGATATCGGAGAACTCCAGATACTTCCCATAGTCGCCGCTTTCGACCGCAGCGTGAAGAGTGGTGATCACATCTGGATGATAGGCGTGGTATTCCTGACCGTGGACGTACTTCAACAGACCACCCTGACGAATGGGTTTCCTTGGGTTCCAGGCGTCTTTAGCCAGAATTCGCTGGTCGCTCTCCAAATCATCGAAACCGCATCCTTGAATGCGTGAGGTGGTGCCGGGAAAGCACCGATCTATGACCTCATCGTCAAGTCCCACAGCTTCAAAGAGCTGGGCTCCGCGATAACTTGCAATGGTGGAAATACCCATTTTTGAGATGATTTTGTACAAGCCTTTGTTGACTCCGCGACGATAGGAGCGCAGCGCCACTGAGAGGTCCTTTTGTTCGACCTGTCCGCTATGAACCATATTGGTTAGACATTCATAGGCCAGATAAGGGTGAATAGCGGTGGCTCCGTAGCCGATGAGTACAGCGAAGTGATGGGGATCTCGGGAAGTGCTGGTATCGACGATAATGTTGGCATCACACCGAAGCCCTTCTTCGATCAAGCGGTGATGCACCGCACCCGTAGCGAGCAGGGCGTGGACAGGCAGTTTGTCCATCGTGATGTCACGATCCGATAGCACAACAAGCGTATTCCCGCTTGTTGCAGCATGCACCGCACGTTCACATATCATTTCGATGGCTTCGCGCAGACTCGTTGAAGTCGGATGGTTCAGATCGATTCGTGTGGAGGCATAATGAGGATTGTCCAACGCCATGAGTTGATCAAATTTGCTGCTCGAAAGTATCGGTGAATCCACCACAACACGCATAGCATGCTCGGGAGTTTCCTCGAATAAATTCCTTTCCCTTCCAAAGCATGTCTCCAGAGCCATGACAATCTGTTCACGCAAGGGGTCGATGGGAGGATTGGTAACCTGCGCGAACTGCTGGCGGAAGTAGTCGAACAATGATCGCACCTCGTGGGATAATACGGCCAGAGGTGTATCGTCTCCCATTGATCCGACAGCTTCCTGACCCGCTTCGGCCAGCACCCGAATCACCTGATCTCGTTCTTCAAACGTGAGGTGGAACAGCTTCTGGTAGACCCGTAGCGACGATGGATTCATGGGAACTATGTGAGCATCGTGCTCGGTCAGTTGTGCGTGTAGCCGAACTTGGTGGGTCTTCAACCACTTCTTATAAGGTTTGCGACTCTGTAAATCGGTTTCGATGTCCTCCGGTGTTAGCAGTCGACCTGTCTTGGTATCCGCGGCAATCATTTGCCCAGGTTTGAGTCTTCCTTTGGTCACGACCTCGCTTGGAGTGTAGTCATACACTCCAATCTCGGATGCGAGGGTGATGTGTCGGTCTCGTGTGATCACATAGCGCGCAGGCCGAAGCCCGTTGCGGTCCATTACGCAAGCGGCATAGCGTCCGTCAGTGAGCACGATTCCCGCGGGACCGTCCCACGGTTCCATATGCATGGAGTTGTAGCGATGGAAAGCGCGCAGGTCTTGTGCCATTGTTTCAACGTTCTGCCAGGCGGGCGGTATTAGTAGCTGAATGGCACGAAATATGTCCATACCCCCCGCGACAAGCACCTCGAACATGTTGTCAAGACTAGAGGAATCCGATCCTTGGGTTGATACCAATGGTCTAATGTCGTCCAGATTGGGGATCAACGGAGTGGAAAATTTGTAGCTCCGAGCTCGGGCCCAACTGCGATTACCTTGGATAGTGTTGATCTCACCGTTGTGAGCTAAGAACCGAAACGGTTGAGCGAGTCGCCATTGCGGCCAAGTGTTGGTCGAGAATCTCTGGTGAAAAACACATAATGAAGACTGCAGAGATTCATGATTCAGATCGGAAAAGAACCCCGGTAGATTGGCGGGCATTACCAATCCCTTGTAAGAAATCACCTTGCCGGACAAACTCGAGACATAGAATGAATCATCATCACGTTCCACGTATTTTTCTGTGCGTCTCCTAGCTAAGAGTAGGCGTCGATCGAATTCGTCACTCGACACGTCATCTGGAGCGTTGATGAATACTTGTTCAATCCGAGGTACTGTCCTTTGCGCCTCGGCACCTAAGGCGGCCCCATCAGTAGGCACTTCTCGCCAGCCCACTACTGCAAGGCGTTGCCGATGCAATTCCTTTTGCAATCGCGTTCGTGCCCCTTGAGCCAATCCGGAATCACGGGCGAGAAAAACCATTCCTACCGCGTAAGTCTTGGCGAGTTGATACCCGTTTTCCTCAGCCAGCCCACGTAGAAAGGTCTCCGGCTTTTTCAAGAGTATGCCGCAGCCATCGCCCGTTTTACCGTCAGCGGCGATAGCACCGCGGTGGGTCAGGCGTGTGAGTGCGTCTATTGCTGTGCGGACCAACCAGTGGCTAGGTTTGCCATCCATCTGCGCTATAAGACCAAAGCCGCAGTTCTCTTTTTCGAATTCTGGGCGATACAGACCACGAAGACCATGCATATCAAGGAATCAAAGCATTTTGTAAGGGTTGGGCGAGACAAACTGCCTGCAGCAATGCTGCAGCCATTTGTATAAGACACAGGACCCTAACGAGTATACATATGGGCAAATGTTTATTCAAACTCTAAGATGGGCGTAGCTTAACCTCTTTTTGTGAGAGCATCTTTAGTACTATTCCTTACCTGAATATGTCGCACTCTCGTATACTTTATTGTCGGCGAGGTTCGTCACCTTTGTCTATCGAATTTCGTTGACATACATTGTTAACGTGCACACCAGCGGAGATGGTTTCTGTAACATCTTTAAGTGTGTGTCGTGCTACACCGTGGGAGAACCTGGAGTGAAGAAATCGGTACGATGGTGGATATGTGTTTTGCAGGTACTGTTGGCATTGGGAGTAATGTTGTCGCTACCTGCAAATGGTGAGCCATTAGAGCCAAGCGAAGAACAACTGATCGCTAGAGAAAAATTGGGTAAGGTGCTCTCAGGTGCACGGCTTCTGTGGGTCAACGACCACAAGATTTATCATACGATGTTGGACGAATGGAATCCCGAGCTTGTAACCAAGTCGGATCGACAGGAGTACAGACCTCGGTGGTCACGAGACGGCGCGAAGATTCTGTTTCAACGGGGACCTGATCGGGTATTTATGATGGATGCAGATTTCTCGAATCAGCAGGAGGTTCTCCGTGGCGCTCGTACCGCGGACTGGACAGGGGACGGAGCAGGGATTACTGCTATTGCGAGCGATGGCTACCGAGTATTGCACTATCGACTCGCTGACGGCGAGGTCTCTGTGCTCTATGATTCTAGGCGGCCTCCCTACGACGGACAGACTCTCGCACAGAGCGCGGTGTTACATCCGAGCGGGCGGTACTTGCTTAGCTTTCGTCGGGAACCCAGTCACGCTAGCTTTATTGTGGATTTGGTCAAGAAACAGTATTTGGCCAATCAACAGATGCTGCGAGGTGATTGCAAACCTGCATGGTCACCAGACGGCAAGTTTCTGTTGACCACCGCCAGGACCTCAAATAGGCCTATATTGAGGGCCAGCTTCGATAAAGAGAGCGGAGATCTGGGAACTTCCGAGGTGTTGGTGCGGATGGACAAGGGATTAAGGTACTACATGCACGACGCTCAGGTGTCGACTAACGGTC
Source organism: Gammaproteobacteria bacterium (assembly GCA_029861795.1). Next base: position 11,361 of record JAOTYS010000028.1, read on the forward strand.
AATGGTTGTTATTCGGGGGAAAGGTTTTGCTGGGTGCTTCCATGCTGGGGCGTCGCGAAATATATATCTGGAGATTCGCCTCCGATATCGATGACATTATTCGATTGACGTTCGACACTAACGACGACGATACACCTAGCCTATACGTTCCAAGCGAATAATGGTTTGGGCGCCAGTGCTCAAATGTGGTTTTCGCACCAGACATGGAGTGGGTCACGAACGAATATGCGTACTATCGGTGTGGGTTGCACCCTCCTCCTCTCTTTCCAAGCCCACCTCTGTTTCTATGTCTTTCTGTGTAATTCTGTCCCTTTGAAGCAGAATCAGAATCCCCCCTAACAATGACCACATTGTGATGTGTACGCGAAACAGGATAGACAACGCCACGCCGCGGGTACGCATGACTTGTTCGGGATCAATGGCGTCTGTGATGTAGGTCGCGCCATACTGGCTGAACAACTGCCCGTAAAGGGCTTCACCGACTCCCCAGCCGTTAGGGGCCAGCGGCAGTGCAGACACGATGTTAATCACCGGAACTAGAACGTAATATTCCAGCCATGGCACACCAACGTTCAACGAGTAGCCGACTAGCAGCACACTGGTGACACCTAGGGCGTGATTAAACATGCTGCCGATTGTCCACAGGACCATTCCGCTGACCCGAGTGCGGTAGAGGCGGATAGCGTCTCCTACTCGATTGAGCGCTTCGGTTATCCTGCTTGGCATTGTCCTTAGAAGATTGTCCAGTCGAAGAACGCGACGAACACGTTGACTTGTAACCGCTAAAGTGCCTAGGACTATCACCACTAGGAAGCCCCATACCCCCACTGCAACCGCCTGAAATCTTTGAAGAAATGGCAGAACAATTAGGGCACTGAGAAGCGCCAGTGCAGTCATTCCTAAAGCACGATCAACGATCACGGAGAAGACCGCGGCTACACGTCTGTCGGGGCAACGCTTCATGATGTACACTGACTTCACCACATCTCCCCCAGTGTTGCCCGGCACCACATTGTTGAAAAAGACCCCTATCCAGGTAAATTTCAAGGCTTCTAAGGGACTTACCCGGAGGCTGTTTACGTGCATCAGCCACCACCAACGGAGGCCACTGAACATAACGGTTAGGAAATAACATCCTGCACCAAGGATGAACCAGTGCAATCTAATGTTTCGCAGGTACGTGAAGAAGCCTGGGGTGATCTCGATTATCTCGTTGTTACTTTGCAGTCCGGGGGAAACGCGGATAGCATTCGGTGCGTCCTCAGACGGCTCAGGAAGAAAGGTGACTTCAGAGGCGTCCCACCGACCTTCGATGGAGCCGAAAGTCACGGTCTCTGTATCTTGGTAACGTTGCAACATTGTGTCACGCCACTGGATTGAGTAGAACACATAGCTCATCAAGGCAGCCACCAGAATCCACTTCGCGGCGGTAAAGATCATTCCTTGCGACATCGTGGTTTATTGGGAACTGATGTTTAATCTAGCCAGTCATTGTCCACGCTTATCAAGCGAGCGGTTGTGTTCAATGTTGGCTTCGAGAGGTTCGCAAAGACCGGGTTTCACTTGGGACGACTGTCAGCGGCCAGCGTGGCGTGAAGTAGCGCAGGCGGGTAGTCTTCAGTGACCACTGCATTACCTAAGCCTCGCAGCAACACTAGCCGAAGCTTGCCAGACTGAATTTTCTTGTCTACAGACATAAACTGCAGAAAGTCTTGAACAGAAATTTCGCTCGGTGGTTTTGTAGGTAGGCCTGCCCGAGAAAGCAGATCTTCGATAGCCCTTAGTTCCTCCTGCTCTAGCCATTGCAGTCGGTTAGACAGATGCGCTGCCATCATCATGCCAGCCGAAACCGCCTCGCCGTGTAACCATTTACCGTAACCCAGCCTGGTTTCGATGGCGTGACCAAATGTGTGTCCAAAATTAAGAACAGCGCGCGTACCTGTCACTTCGCGCTCATCCTGCGCGACCACTGATGCTTTGTTGATGCAGCAGCGCTCGATTGCGTGAACCAGAGTTGGCTCGTCTCTGTGCAATAGTCTATCAATGTTACACTGCAACCATTGGAAGAAATCTCGATCTTGAATCAGACCGTACTTGATTACTTCCGCTAGTCCCGCAGCAAACTCACGCTCGCTCAATGTATTCAAAACATCTGTATCTGCGATAACGAAGCTTGGTTGATGAAAGGCGCCAATTAGATTTTTGCCAAGACGATGGTTCACAGCCGTTTTGCCGCCAACGGAGGAATCCACTTGAGCAAGTAGTGTAGTCGGCAGTTGGGCGTAGGAGACACCACGCAGATAGCAGGCCGCGGCGAAACCCGTGATGTCACCAACAACCCCCCCTCCCAATGCCATCAGCGTGGTTTGACGATCGCAAGGCACTGCGAGAAGGCCATCGAAGATCGAATTTAAGACATCCAAGTTCTTTTGAGACTCTCCGTCTGCAAGGATCTTGGTGTGTACGTCGAAACCGGAAAGTGTCGAAACAACCCGTTCAAGATACAGCGGGGCAACGATTTCGTTAGTTACGACCATGATATGTTGACCGCGAAGATGCGGCCTCATGAGGTCCGCCCGGCCAAGCACACCCGGCCCGATATGTATCGGGTAGCTATGCAGCGCCAGATTCACATTGACCGTCTTCATCGGTCTTGTATCAATTTGGCGATTTTCTGTGCAACAGCCATTGGTGAACGCCGATCAGTGGTGACGATGAGATCGGCTTCCTGTCGGTATATTGGATCTCGTTGCGCCATCAATTTCTCTAGGGTGGTACGGGGGCATTCGGTTTGCAATAGCGGTCGGTGTTTGCTACCCCGAGTTCGCTCCAATAGCGTTTCTACCATCGCGCACAAATACACGACGACCCCACTTTTTCTGAATACGTGTCGATTCTTCTCACAAAGAATAGAGCCGCCCCCAGTCGCAAGAACAATGTTTTCTTTGCGGGCGAGTTCTTGCAGAATCCCCGCCTCACGTTTACGAAAGCCTGCCTCTCCTTCGATATCGAAGATTAGACTAATGCTGACGCCGGTGCGTTTTTCGATGGCTTGGTCAGAGTCGATAAACTCTTTGCCTAACATCTTCGCCAGGGGCCGTCCGATGGAACTCTTCCCCACTCCCATTGGGCCGATGAGAATTATGTTATTGGACATACACGCGTCGTCACTATGATTGTGACGAAACTAGAAACTTTAGAGGAAGGCGTTATTCTGCGCTACACGCTCTCGCCGCGGACACTGCAAAGGGGCATATAGTGGCCCCGGCTCGTTGCCCCAACGGATTCGCTATCAACGCATTGCGCTGCGGTCTGCGACGCAATGGCATAGTCCGGCGTCCGTACTGCGTACCTTCGCCTCACTAATTCTTTAGCGAATATCTAGTGCGGGGCTGATGATTCGGGGCGTGAGAAAGATCAGCAGCTCCGTGCGGTTGTTGAGCTCGCCCTTGGTTCGGAACAGAGCGCCCAATAACGGAATATCTCCAAGGATCGGGACCTTTGAAACATTGTTCTGTATGTCCTGCTGATAAATACCACCGATTACCACGGTCCCACCATTGTCCAGCAATACCTGGGTCGTTATTTGTTTGGTATTGATAGTCGGGTCCGTCGGCGACACAAAACTATCTTGAGTGACAAACACATCTAGAATCACGGCATCGTCCGGAGTAATCTGTGGTGTAACGGTGAGACTGAGGACCGCCTTTTTTGTCACGACGCTGCCCACGCCCAAAACGCTGGTTGTAAATATTCGTTCCTGGCCTTGTTCGATCCGCGCCTCTTGCTGGTTCGCGGTGATGAGCCGAGGATTGGCGATTATCTTGCCTTGACCTTCAGCCTCCAGTGCCGATATCTCCAGGTCAATAATATGGGCAAACCCAGCCCCAGCCTTAGCAATGGTTAGCGCGTACGAAGCAGCCTCATCACCACCTGCACCCGCTGAAGGCAAGTTCACGGCAAGGGCGTCGCCGCCGGACTCTGTTAATCCATCATTTCGGATGAGGTTGGTGTTCTCAATGTTCCCGGACTGAAAGACGTCTCCGATATTAGAATCCCTGATTCCAGGAAATCGCGCATCCGCGGTTACACTACTGAACCCTAAGCGGGCCCCAATGGAGCGACTGAACTCGTCGTTCGCCTCCACGATGCGGGTTTCCACCAACACTTGACGCTGGGGCTTATCGAGTCTGGCGATAAGTTTTCTGACTTCCCTGATTTTTCTCGCGGTGTCCTGAATCAGCACCGTGTTTGTGCGCTTATCCACGGTCACGTTTCCCCGTGGAGAGAGGAGCGTATTGCTCTCAGTCTCGAGCGAACCGATGCTCACGCCTCCAAACAAAGAGGGTGTTACGCCGGTGTCCACCGACCTGATTGATCTCAACAAATTTGCGATCGCGCCGGCCTTGGCATAGTTGATCTGTATCAGCTCTGATACCAGTGGCTCAAGTTCGCCGATCTGCTGCTGAGACTCAAGCTCTTGACGCTCTCGCGCCTGTATCTCGGCCGCCGGTGCAACCCACACCACATTACCTTTCTTTCGCTTGTCCAATCCCTTGGTTTGCAAAATGATGTCCAGCGCCTGATCCCATGGCACATCCTGCAGCCGCAGCGTTAGGTTCCCCGAAATGGCGTCGCTAGTTACAAAATTGAGACCAGTAAAGTCGGCGATGACCTGCAGTGCCGCACGAACGCTAATCTTCTGGAAGTTCAAAGACAGCTTCTCGCCCGAATAGCCAAACTCGTCGACTTTCTGTTCCTCTTCCGCTTCGATGACGGGATTGATGTTTACCGTGAACACGGTGCCCGCCTGGTAGGCCAGCTGTTGAAACCGACCAGCAGCGCGAATGACCATTCGGGTGTGTTTGTCCTGGGAAAATGTATCGATAGTCTGCACCGGTGTTGCAAAATCTACTACGTCGAGCCGACGCTCGAGCTCTTGTGGTAACTCCGTGTCCACAAAATCCACGATGATCTCGCCGGCCTCTTCACGAATATCTATGCCGACGGCGGGGTCAGAAAGGTCAACAAGCACCCTCCCTCCACCTTCGGGGCTACGGCGAAAGTCGACATTCTTTATGCTGTGCTTGCTCGGACCCTCCGCAGACGGAAACTGCATAGTCTTGGGTTTGGCGACGATGCCGCCCTCACCGCTAGCGCTCGCTACCAACAGCGTAATGCCATCGGGTCGAATTTGGGTTTCGTAAGCAACCGGTCTCACCAAGGTGAGAACGATTCGTGTGCGGTCCGCCGTCTCAATGGCGGCCAAGCTCTCTACCGCTCCGGTGCCTATGGAAACTAAGTTTTGATCCAGGCCGCTACGAGTGTTGAAGAAATCCAACGCCACCCGCGGCGGATTATTGGTGCTAAAGCTACCTGGTTCTTCGGGCCTGCCGGTCATCAATATGTCTATCTGGACGCGGCCCCCTGGTAATGCGCTGAAGCGCACATCCTCAATGACGTTGACCGCTGAGACGTTATCCTCCGACGGGGCCGATTCGGCGGTGGCGGACGACTCTTCGGCATCGGAGGGCGCAGTGGTGTCATCGGTGCTAGCCTGGGCAACAATAATCTGTTCGGATACCGCAAGTTCGCTCGATTCATCACCCGCTGAGGTTTCAGAACTCGCCTGGGCGACCTGCACCGGCTCAGCAGGCGCCGCTACATACTGACCTGCGGCAAAGGCCGCATCACGGGTAACGATGCGATAACCATAGTTGGTCTTCGCGATACCAAGTTCACCTGGCTGATGCATGAGAACGTCTATGTGAACATATTCTCCGTCCTCGGACACGTACGGAAACGCGCCCTTGATAATGCCTTTGCCGGAGACGTCCATTACGTGGTCACCGAGAGAGGTGTCCATCAGACTGACACGCATGCGCATGCCGTCGTCTAGAACGCTTGTCTTGTATTCGACCTCACCATCTAGGTGTATCTCAAGGATCGGGTGATCCGTTGTGCTCGTCCAGCTGAGCGATTCCAGATTCGCTGCATGGGACGCTAGTGGGAGTATGGTGGTTGCCAGCAGCCAAAGCAGCGTGGCGGTCCAGCGGGTGAAGGGGGTGGTTCTGTTGCTCATGGTTATTAGCCCCGGTTTTTGTTTTGTCATTCAATAACTGCGATGCTTGCTTGTCGCTCTATCCAGCTTCCGCCGGAATCCTGAACGAGTTCTTTCACATCGATCTTGTCCTCCGATATTTTTGTGATGACACCGAAACTCTGTCCGATATAATTTCCCTCGGCGGCCCGATGAATGGTTCCATCCGGCGCACGCAAGATGACCCACCAAGACTCCTCCCGTGTCAGCGTTCCCACCATCGCCAATCCGTCCAGCGGATACCGTTCTAGAGGTTGCTTGCGTCGATTGGTGTCCGGTGCCAGACCAGACTTACCGGCGGTTGGTTTGCGTTCCCTCAGATTTTCCGCAGAAAAAGGATCGGCGAGCTCGGAGGCTGTATACACGAAAGTCTCATGAGGTCTAATACGTGGCAATGGCTCCACGCTAGGCTTGCGGTCCTTGTATGCTTGTTCGGTAAAGGTCTGGAGGTCCCTCATGTCTTCCCGGACGCATCCTGCCAACAAGATGACAGTGGTACCAAGCATCAACCCGATTCTAAAAATAGCGTTCATGACTTTGTGGAGCGAGCTTTCTTTTTTGGTTTCTGCTTTGCTGACGTGTCTTCGGGATCGTCGAGGTAGTGATAAGTGCTGGTGGTCGCAGTCATGCTTAGCTTGTCGCTTTTCTTCACTGGGGCGAGTGTGATGTTACCTAAGGTTACTATTCTTGGCAGCGCCGCGAGGTCGCTTACGAATTCACCGAGCTCGTGGTAGCTGCCGACCACCTGTATACTAATGGGCAGAATTGCATAGAAGTCCGCATTGCGCTTCTTCTGGGGCTTGAACAGCACGAATTGAAGCCCGCGTCCCAGACCCGCCTGGGTGATGTCTATAAGGAGCTCCGGCACTTCGGTGCGGTTGGGAAGCTGGCGTAGCATGACCCCAAAGCTCTCTTCCATTTCCTGCATTTGTTCTCGATACGCCGGAAGATTCACCGCGAGCGCCTTCTTTTTCAGGAAGGTTTGCCGCAGTTGCAGCTCCTGTTTCTCTGCGGCCTGCAGGCTTTCAATCTCGCCCTTTATGAGAAACCAATAGCCGGCGAAAAGAATGCCGACGCAGATCACCGTGACGCCCACCATCTTGAGCCACAGTGGCCAAGATGATATTTCGCTTAGCTCAAGTCCACGTAAGTCCTCAAAGGCCATTATGCCGCTCCGGCTACTTTCTGTTGATCGTCTTCTTCCTCAGGGCTTCGTTTGATTTCTTGGGTAACCCTAAGCGTAAACTTGCTAACGGGACTGCCATCTTTGCGCGAAACGTTTATAACATCTAAGTTTGGGTTGGCAAACCATTCTGAAGAATCTAGGTTGCGCATTAACGAAGAGATCCGGGCATTGGACTGAGCGAAACCGGTCAGTGTCATACCCTTACCTTGTTTTCTTAAGCCTGTAAGGTATACCCCTTTAGGTAGTTTTCGTACCAGATCGTCAAATACGTGCACAATCTGGGTACGGTCACGCTGTAACTGTTGGATCACATCCATGCGAGCGATTAAGTCTGCCTTGCGCTTGCGGATAGCGTTGATCTCCTTAATGCTCTCCTCGACCTTGGCTATTTCCTGTTTCAAGTAGCCGTTCCGATTATTTTGGTGCTCAATCTTGCTGGTCATGTACAGGTGGCCTTGGAGCACTGCAAGCCCCATTAGCAACCAAGCGCCAATCCCGATGAACAACACTCTGCGGTCCAACTCACGACGGCGTATTTCGCGCCATGGTAACAGGTTAACTCTGGTCATTGGTCGAAGCTCCGCATTGCTAAGCCACATGCAACCATAAGCGAGGGCGCATCGTTGCCGAGTGCCTGCGGCTTGATGCGTGATGCTAGAGACATACTAGAGAATGGATTGGCAACGGCTGCAGGCACGCCCACACGATTAGCGATAAGTTCGTCGATGCCGGGTATCTGGGCACATCCGCCGGCTAAAAGTATCTGATCGACACTGTTAAACGCTGACGAAGAGTAAAAGAACTGCAGTGCCCTCATGGTTTCCTGACACATTGCCTCCATGAACGGTTGCAGAATATCGGTTTGGTAGTTGTCGGGTAGACCACCGACTTTTTTGGCGAGACCGGCTTCCTCGTAAGATAGTCCGTAGCGACGCTGGATTTCCTCAGTCAACTGCCTGCCACCAAATGCGTGGTCACGAGTATATACCGAGCGGTTATGGTGCATGACATTCATGTGTGTGGTGCTGGCGCCAAAATCCAGGATAGCGACAGTCTTGTCCATGCCGCCGCCCGGGAGTTGCTCGGCAATTAGTGCGTAGGCACTTTCCATTGCGAAGGCATCAACGTCCACCACCGCCGGTGTCAGCCCGGTTTGTTCAAGACCCGCGATATAGTCATCCACCACTTCCTTGCGGCAGGCCGCGATGACCACTTCATCCTCATTGGGATTGGTCTCAGAAGGTCCAATGAGTTCGAAATCGAGATTGACCTCTTCCAGAGGATACGGGATATAGTGATCGGCCTCCATTTCGATCTGCGATTCCAGGTCGTTTTCGCGAAGACCAGACGGCATGGTGATGGTCTTAGTGATTACATGGGAGGATGCGACCGCAACAGCGGCGTGCCGCGTCTTCGTGCCGGAGCGTTTAACTGCCCGGTCGACCGCACGGCCCACTTGCTCAACGTCGGTGATCGCGTTTTCCACCACCGCATTTTGAGGCAAAGGCTCAACGGTATAGCGCTCTACGCGATAGCTCTGCCCGCTCTTGCTGAGTTCGAGCAGTTTGACCGCAGAGGCACTGATGTCAATGCCCATAAGCGGCGCGTTCTTTTTTTTGAATAGGCCCAAGAATACCTCTTATTTTCCGATAGTTAGGGGCAATACATTTGAACTTGGGTTAGTATTGGCAACTATAGACTATAGCTGCCGAAAATGACAGATTTCAGCGGCAATTTTCCGGTATCCTACGTATCGCCGCTTAGAGCTCAGTAAGTTCGGCTGGCAAGTGTCGTTAGAAAATGCACGTGATCACTTCAATCTTGCTTCGCGCTATGGCACTTGCCGCTTCGTTAGCACTGGCATTTGCTGTCGGGTTAGCTGTGGTGGTAGTCACCATAATGCCGCAGCTCCCCTCCATCGAGTCCCTTGACGATATAAAGCTTAAGGTGCCAATGCGTATATACACCGCAGACTCACTTTTGATCGCGGAATTCGGGGAAGAACGGCGCATCCCGGTGCGGCGCGAAGAGGTGCCGGAGCAATTAATCAACGCGATTTTGACGGCGGAGGACGACGCTTTTTTTAGTCACTCGGGTGTCGATCTGATG
>JAOTYS010000027.1 GCA_029861795.1 Gammaproteobacteria bacterium
GGTGCCGACGCTTTGCGGTTTACCTTCGCGAGTCTTGCTACCCAGGGAATGGACATACGGTTTGATCTGGGCCGTATAGATGGGTATCGCAACTTCTGCAACAAGCTGTGGAACGCGGCCCGTTATGTGTTGATGAACACCGAGGCTCAAGACTACGCCCTAAACAGCGGTGAGATGGAATTCACGTTGGCCGACCGTTGGATTGTTTCTCGACTGCAACAAGTCGAACAGCAGGTTGCCGAGGCGATCAGACAATATCGATTAGACCAGATGGCGCAATCTTTATATTCATTCACTTGGGATGAGTACTGCAGCTGGTACGTAGAGCTCTCTAAAGTCGTGCTCACAGACCCACAATCTTCAGTAGAGACTCTGCGCGGTACCCGGCAGACACTGGCCCGGGTGCTGGAAACAGTGTTACGACTATTACACCCAATCATTCCGTTCATCACTGAAGAGATTTGGCTAAAAGTGGCGCCGCTGGCGGGCAAGCGTGGAAAAACCGTTATGCTAGAACCTTATCCCACGGCTGAGCCCAATAAGATCGACGCAGATGCACTTCAGGAAATGCAGTGGATGCAAGCAGTAGTGACCGGGGTACGCAACATTCGGGGTGAGAGCAATATCGAGCCTGGCAAGCGCTTGCCCGTGTTATTGAGTGATATGTCAGATAGAGATTCGACATACCTTTCCCGCAATCAAGCCTACATCAAGACGCTGGCCCGGTTGCAATCCATAGAGCCGCTAGAGCCGCTGAAATACACCGAACCCAAAGCCGCCACCGCGTTGGTGGGCAATATGAAAGTGTTGGTACCGCTGGGTTCGCTAATCGATCGGGACGCGGAGCTCGAACGCCTCACCCGCGACATCCGTAAGCTCGAGAAAGATGTTGCGCGATCACGCGGCAAGCTCGAAAACTCGAACTTTGTCGATCGCGCTCCCAAGAAAGTGGTGGCAAAAGAACGCGACCGCCTGGTCGAGATTGAGAACGCACTCAGCAATTTGCGTGAACAATACGAAAAGGTTCGTTCACTAACACTGTGAGCCAACCTTAGCTGAAGCAGTATCGGACGTTACACAATGCCGCTACCGCCGCAGTCTCGGTACGCAAGATGCTGTCTCCAAGACTGCCAATCTGCGCACCGTAATCACGTGCCGTGTTCACTTCATCAGAAGTGAAGCCACCTTCCGGGCCAATCAAAACAATCCATCGCCGAGCTCCAGAGTTGCGATAAGTCATACGCGTCGGTTTGCCCGAGGGATCGGCCATGAAAACAACGCGGTCCAGGTCCACTTCACCCAGTAGTTGTCCCACCGTTTTAGAGGGGTACAATTGTGGGATAGCGACACGCCGGCTTTGCTTGCATGCTTCAATCATGATCTTTTGCCAGCGCTGCGCACTCGAGGCACGAGCTTTGACCACGCTGCGAGCACAATCAAGCGGCGTAAACGCACTCATGCCGAGTTGGGTTGCCATGTTAAGCATTACCGCTTGTCTGTCCCCTTTGGGGAGACCCGCCGCCAGATGGTACTCAACACTACTCTCTGGTACATCGAAACAGTGCTCCACCCGAACCACGACTTGACGCTGATGCGGGTCGGCCTCAACGATGGTGCACTCAGCCAGGATCTTGACGCCATCGAACAGTTCTATGCGATCGCCGCCCCTTAATCTCTTCGCTGCCAGCACGTGACGCGATTCTTCCAGCGTCAATGGCACCGTCTCTCCACGGCCCGGGATGAGCTGGCAATAGAATCTCGGCAGCATTTTCAAACTCACGTGATGCAACTATGTTGGGGAGTTAATCGAGTGCAATCGACCAGGATCTTGTTGTCGGTGGCACGCGTGATATACATCATAGCGTGCCAGCTTGCCGGAAAAAGCGACCACCGGTGCAACCATAAGAGGTGACGCATAGGTGGGTCGTTTCACCACAACGCGTCGCTTGGCCTTATTGAGCGCCGCCCGGAACAACAGTTCGACGTCATTATCGTCTCCTACGATTTCGCGTAGTAGACGCAGCTTACGTCTCGCCAGCGCGGATGACTTGCGTTTCGGCGGAAACATAGTGTCGATATAGACGACGTCTGGTCTGCTGCATAGCTGCTGTAGAAGTTCTCGCGCATCCCCTAGTATGATTTGAAAACAATGCTTGGCAAATTTCTCCCCCGTGTCCAGTAATCGCTGCCGGGCATCTTCGAGTAACGCCCCGATCAAGGGCGAGCGCTCCATCGCAATCACCTGATAGCCCATGCACACCAGACGCCAAGCATCATCGCCAAAACCAGCGGTGGCGTCGACCACGGTGTGGGTCTTCTTTCCCATTGCACGCGCCATTGGATTGCGCCGGGAGTTCACACGGCGACGCGCTCGGATATCAAACTCCACTCCGATGGGTTTCAATCGCGGAATCCGCATGTCCCTTAACACCAGTCCTTGGCTAGCGCATTCGATGATCAATTCCCACTGGTCGGTCTGGCTCCTTGTTGTTAAGGGCAAGCTCAGGGTCCGGGATAGACGCATTGCACGCTCTTGCCCATGATCTTCGCTGGCCCATACCGCTGTTCGCATCAAGTGAGACTGGTCCAAGAGTCGTAAAGGTGACAGTGAGTGACGTGCGCATCGGTGATCTGTGTCAACTTAGGATAAGTCTGTTTACACACGTCCATCGCGTGGGGACAGCGAGGATGAAAGTGACACCCGGAAGGAGGTTTTACCGGCGATGGGATGTCGCCTTCTAGCCGAATCACCGGACGCTTTTGTGCACCGTCGAGCAGCGGCACGGCAGTCAACAACGCGCGTGTATAAGGATGTTGGGAATTATTCAGCACATCTCCCACCGGACCGCGTTCCACAATTCTGCCCAAGTACATCACCGCCACTTGGTGTGCCAAGTAAGAGACAACGGCAATGTTGTGGGTGATGAACAAGTACGAAACCCCGAGCTCTTGCTGCAGGCTGTGCAATAGGTTCAAGATCTGAGCCTGGACCGACACATCTAGAGAACTTGTGGGTTCGTCGCATACAATTAGCTTAGGATTCACCGCCAGTGCCCGCGCCACCGCTAGACGTTGCCTCTGACCCCCGGAAAATTCGTGGGGGTAGCGCAGCTTCGCTTGAGTAGGCAGACCGACATGGGTGAGCCACTGATCGCTGAGTTCGCGACGCTCTAAACCAGTGGCGCCAACGCTTAGCGCCTTCATGCCTTCCTCCATAATCTCTCCGATCGTCATACGAGGATCGAGCGAGGCAAGCGGATCCTGAAAGATGAGTTGAAAATCAGTGCGACGCGCGCGCAGGGCCCTTCCATTTAACTTGGTTAGATCCTGCCCTGCAAACCGCACCGCGCCGGCGGTAGGGCGAACCAGCTGCAGTATTGATTTGCCAACCGAGGTCTTACCACAGCCGGATTCTCCCACTAGCGCTAGGGTCTCGCCCGGCGCGATAGACAAGTCGACACCATCCACCGCCCGCACGTGACCAACCGTTCTCCTAAACACCCCTTTGCGAATGGGAAAGTGCACCTTGAGTCCATCTACCCTGAGCAACGATATGGTATTGTCCGTCGACTGCGCCCGTGGCACCGCGGTATCCGATGAATCGACCTCATGGGGTCGCACCGCCGCGGTGCTCGGCTCGGCATAAAGATGACAACGCACTCGGTGTTGTTGGGTGTTATGCCACTGCGGCGGCACAGCGTGACAACGGTCTAGTACGGCATCGCAGCGGGCTGCGAAACGGCATCCAGGAAACTGATCCGCGAGATCGGGTACAGCACCCTCAATCACCTTCAAACGGTGCCCCCGCTTCTCTACCGCCGGCAGAGATTCAAACAACTTCTGCGTATAAGGGTGTTTGGGGTCAGCAAAGAAGCTATCGCGCGACGCTACTTCCACGATCTGTCCGGCATACATCACCGCGACCCTGTCGGCCATCTGCGCCACCACTCCCAAATCATGGGTGATTAACAGGATCGCCATACCGTGCTCTCTCTGCATAATCCTTAGCAACTCCAACACTTGGGCCTGAATGGTGACATCCAGTGCGGTAGTCGGCTCGTCCGCGATTAACAATTTAGGGCTCCCCGCCAATGCCTGGGCAATCATCACGCGCTGCTTCATCCCTCCCGACAGTTGGTGGGGATAAGCATGTTGTCGCTGTTCAGGCTCGGGCAAGCCGACGGATTCCATCAACTCAAGCACGCGCTGCTTGATCGCTGATCGATGCGATCGGTTTGGTCGTTTCACCGCCTCGGCGATCTGATCCCCGACGGTCATCACCGGATTCAAAGAGGTCATTGGCTCTTGAAAGATCATCGCCATACTCCCGCCTCTTATCTGGCGCATGGCGAGCTCGGGCAACGCCATCAAATTGGTTTCATCTAACCGCACTTCTCCATTTAGAATACGACCGGCTGATGGCAACAGGCGCATCAAGGAAAGCGCAGTCATCGACTTGCCACAACCGGACTCTCCAAGTAATGCAAACGTCTCCCCCGGTGCTATGTCAAAGCTCACTCCGTCAACCGCTCGCACTGGGCGTTCGCAATCTCCGAGATACATCTTAAGTTCGTGGACTGTGAGTAAAGGGCCAACCATCTAGAATCACGCTAATCCATCAGTTGTGTGAATTTCATTGCCAAACTTAGCGATGATGGCATCGACAATCTGCTCAACATCACTGTAATACAGGGTCTAGTCATCTACCAATCTCAAGCAATGCGACAGATGCGTTCGCTATCGCAAATTTGTGCGATTCTAATTCGGGGGAGTCCAAGGTCGTCGCTACTTGCGCAGTCTGGGATCGAATGCATCTCTAACTGCGTCGGAGAAAAGATTAGCGCACAATACCAGTGTGAACATGAAGATCAGTGCCGCCGTGAGCGACCACCACACCACAGGCTCACGTGCCATTTCCAGACGTGCACTGTTTATCATATTACCCCAGCTATCCATGGTTGGGTCCACCCCGATATTGACATAAGACAGCACCGCTTCGGCCAACACCAACCCACTGAAATCCAGCACCACCGTAATCGTCACGATGTGCATCACGTTAGGCAATACGTGACGAAACAAAATACGGGAGTGACTGACACCAAACGCGGTTGCAGCTTGGATGTACTCCACCTCACGAATCTTTAAGGTCTCGCCACGCAGATACCGACACAGACCAGTCCAGCTGGTTACTCCAAGTATCAGGCATAGAAACAGCAGCCTCAGATCAGCACGCTGGGATAGGCTCACAAAATCATCAGCATGGTTCGCCATATAGATGTGAAGCATCAAGATCGCGGCAGCGATCAGCAGCACACTCGGGATGGAGTTCAATGTGGTATAGACGTATTGGATTACATCATCCACCCATCCGCGGAAATAGCCCGCCATCAATCCCAATACGATGGCGAATGGCAGCATGACCAGGGTAGTCACTGTGCCGATCACGAGCCCGGTACGGATGCTTTTAAGGGCTTGATACAGCACATCCTTGCCAACCTTGTCTGTGCCCAAGATGTGATATTTCACCCCTAGCTTAGCGGCTACCATAGTGACTACGATGATGACGCCCACAGCGATCAAGATAGCGATCCAAGGCACGGTAGTGTCGCGTCGCACAATGTGCCGCAACTCGGCAGAAAAAGAACGGGACGCGCGAATTGCCCCGCGGCCAATAAACGCTATGCACAATAGCATCCACAACGCTACACCGCCCGCAGCACCGCGCAACCCAGTGAGAAATATGTCCCGGCCCCGCTCAGTGGCGGGGTCACTCAAGTGACTGCCGCCGTAGCGCAATCGCGGGAATTCACGTCGCTGCGCACCACCGCCTACCTCCACGGTCTCTTTAGCATACAAATGGGTAGCGAACGGTGCGGAGTAAGTCTTTTCTTCACGCTCACGCAATGACGTCACCAACCAATCGAATACGCTCAATACCTCCGCCGAATACTGCGTCCCGCCGTCAGCATTCTCTGTTGTCAACCGCGGCCTATAGTGCAACGAATCCAGCACCGCGATTAGCGAATACACAGACAATACGACCAGCGCTACCATCGCCATCCGACTACGGAGCACCCGCGACCAGGGCATACGAAGATGGGGGTATCTCCGGGCATAGAACACGAACCCGACAATCATCGCGATTAAAAGAAATATCAGCGCGTCGGTCAAAAAGATAACGGGCATGCTCGAAAGCTATCCCTGCATCACCGATATTGCAGTCGCGCTGGTATCTGGCACCACGCTAGTCAGCAAGCCTCACCCGAGGATCCACCATGCTGTAGGAAATATCAGTTAGTAACAACCCGAGGATGTATAGCGCGGAACCCAGAAACACCATGGAACGTACGATTCCAAAATCTTGCCTCTGGATTGCCTCAATGGTGTAACTACCCAGTCCTGGAATGCCAAAGAATGACTCCGTGATCAGGCTACCCAAGAATAGCAGTGGCAGAACCGCCACAACACCAGTAAGAATAGGGATCAATCCGTTTCGTAGCACATGACCGAATAACACATGCCGCTCGGGAAGTCCCTTTGCCCGGGCTGTACGAACGTAATCCTTTTCGATCTCCTCCAGAAAAATAGTCCGATACCAACGAGTACCCGCCCCGATCCCCCCAATCGCGCCGATAATGACCGGCAGGATGACGAATTTAATTGACGCCGTGCCAGTGTCGTAGCCCGAGATCGGAACCAGGTGCAGCAATTTGCTTACCAGATACTGGCCCCCGATGATGTAGAACAGTGTCGATATGGACATCAGCATGACACAGAACACCACACCCCAAACATCGATATAGGTGCCGCGAAAAAATGCGATAAGCAGTGCAAAAGTGATGTTGACCAACAACCCTAACAGCAGAGTGGGCAATGCGATGGCGAGGCTCGGCCACATTCGTTGGCTGATATCGTAGTTGATATCGCGCCCGCTATCTGAGCTACCGAAATCAAACAGAAACAGTCGAATGGATTTTTCAAAGAAGATGGTTTTGCTGAGCCGATCTAGGCCCGTTTCAGATTTGTTATATAGCAACGGTTTGTTGTATCCATGCGCGCTCTTCCAACTCTCGATCGCGTCGGTGGTGACGCGCCTCTCACCAAGATTCATTCGCGCAATGTCGTCAGGGGAGTTGACCACGAAAAATAAAACAAACACCAACATATTGACGCCGATCAATATAGGAATCACATAGAGAGCGCGACGTATGATGTAACCAATCATAGGGCTGTAGCCCTTTGACGGCGGCGATAACTGACCACTGCAGGGACAAGACCCAAGGCGAAAACGCCGACGACCAACCCCAGGGGCAACACTACGGGCCGGTTCCACTGGTCACGTCGGGCCACACGCGAGGTGGCATCTAACTTCTTATATTTTAGGGCGTTGCGTGCCATTTTGTTGACTTTGATGTTTTGGTACCAGCCATGATGAAGGGAGAAATCCTTGGGATGAAACCCACCAGCCCATGGCGCATCGTGGCGTATGATGTCAACCATCTCGTCTATTACTTTCTGACGCTCAGGCCCGTTATCCATGTTTTTCATGCGATCAAACAACTGATCGAATTGTGCATTTTTGTAATTGCTTGCGTTTTCTCCGCCACTATCGACCTTAGCATTGGGTCCATATAGCAAGAACAGAAAGTTCTCCGGGTCCGGGTAATCTGCATTCCAACCCCACATGTAGACTCCCGCCTTTCCAGTGCGCATCTTTTCTTGAAAACGGTTGTAGTCCGTAGTACGAATTACCGCTTGGATGCCGAGCTTCTCAAATTGCTTGCGAATCCAATTAAACCTCGCATTGTCGTCTGGCCCACGCGCGACGGCTTCGAAGTTGATGACCAAAGGTCTGCCAGTCAGACTGTCGACCCCGTTGGCGTAACCTGACTCCGACATGAGATTGCGTGCGTAGTCCAGGGATTTTCTGCGCGGCAGGTCGTCTACCCATTCATAGATGTGTGGATTAATGCCATCTTGACCCTGCCGAAAACCATAGATTCCTTCTGGGATAGGCCCCTGGGCTGATACGCCGCGTCCATTGAGGAATACCGAAATATACTCTTCAAAATCCACTGCAATAGAAATCGCTCTGCGCAGTTTGCGGGCGCGCTCAGTATCGCCACCCAACACCGGATCCAGCATGTTAAACCCCATATAAACAATCGTGGGTGCGATAGATGTGCTCAACGCAATGCCCTTGTCCTTCATCCCTTGAGTCAGCGTCGCCTCTCCTTGCGGGCTAAACTGGATAGCTTGATCAAAACTGTCCGAGCCAATTGCCGCCGTATCGTAGTACCCTTGCAGAAACTTGTTCCACCTCGGTATCGATTCTTTCTCCAAGGTGTAAACCGCCTTGTTGATGAATGGCATAGCTCGCCCCGCGTCGACCAACAATCCGCCCTCAAGGTCATCGAGCTCGCCGTCCAATGGATAAAGCTCGCCCCGAAAATTAGGATTATGCTCCAACACCATGCGCAAGTTCGGATTGTTCTCAGTCAGCATAAAAGGCCCTGTCCCGATGGGGTACCAGTCTAGCGTGATGTTACGTTGCTGCATTCCCGATTGCAGGTAAAAGCGCTCGGCTTCCCATGGCATTGGGGCGAAGAAATACATCGCCTGCCAGTAGACAAACTGCGGGTATTTACCCTTCAATCGAATGGTATAGGTGTATCGGTCGACCACATGTGCGCCTTCGAGGGCGAACTCCCGCAGGTCCAGGAAGTGAGTTTCATCGGGAGTGGAGCTGGCGGCGTAAGCCTGGGCTAGATCTTCGCGCAGCTTGTCAAAACCAACGATGTAGTCCGCCATGACACCGGCGATTGGCGAGTATAGACGAGGATTCGCAAGCCGCTTGACTTGATAGACGAAGTCCTCGGCGGTGAGTTCGCGTGTGCCACTGACCGGGAAATCCGATAGCGTGTGGATGTCATCCAACATCTCGGCGGTGAGTGTATGGTAGAGATAATCGCCAGATGAACTCTTGGCCAAAGCAGGATGGGGTTGGTACAGGATTCCGGGTTTGATGTGAAACTCATACTCGCTGAATGCAATATCACTGGGTTCCGTGGATTGAGGCAACAAATTATTGTCAGCGTCGAAGTACTTTACTACTGGCAGCTCAGCGGCCACCAACGGAATTAATGTGTAAGGGCGTTTTAGGTAGTGGTACTGCAGCGGTGGCTCGTATATCTGACCTATGAATACCGCCTCGTTTTCACTATAAGAGCGAACCGGGTCCAAATGTTTTGGACGCTCGGCAAAAGAGGAATAGAGAATATCCTTGTACCACTCATCCTCAGAATAGGGATTGTTCCATGCTGCCTCCACGCGACAGATGGTCAGCACCAGAAGAAGCATGCTCCAACGAACTAGGGATCGCACGTCTGGGACACCGTCATGCATAACTACGACTCACGCATATACACGTGCCTCGTTTTGACACACCGTAAGTGATGTTATACAACAGCCGTCACTAAAGGCTCCAATTGCCTTGTAGTCAGCGGCAACTGTCGCCGATTATAGTGGATCCCTTCAAGCGAGGTAGGATGGATATGGGTTTTCTAACTGGCAAACGCGCCCTGATAGTGGGTGTGGCAAGTGAACGTTCTATTGCTTGGGGCATCGCCAAGGCTATGCACCGCGAGGGTGCTGAATTGGCGTTTACTTATCAGAACGAAAAGTTGCAACCACGTGTTGAAAAGTATGCATCACACGTGGACTCGGATATCGTACTGCCGTGTGACGTAAGCAGCGATGAACAAATTAGCGCTGTTTTCTCGGATCTAGACAATTTTTGGGATGGCCTGGACATATTAGTTCATTCGGTGGCATTCGCCCCTCGTGAAGAATTGGAGGGATTGTTTCTTGATGCAGTGACGCGCGAAGGCTTTCTAACAGCCCATGAGATCAGCTCGTATAGTTTCGCGGCTCTGGCCAAGGGCGCACGACAAATGATGGAAGGACGTAACGCCGCTCTGCTAACCTTATCGTATATTGGCTCGTTACGCGCGATGCCCGGATACAATGTGATGGGCCTTGCCAAAGCTAGTCTTGAAGCCAATGTACGTTATCTCGCTCAATCCCTGGGGCCTGATGGAATACGCGTGAACGCAGTGTCGGCGGGGCCTATCAAGACTCTAGCCGCGGCAGGCATTAGCGGATTCAAAAAGATGATGGAGTTCTACGAGAAGGCGGTACCTCTTGGGCGAGGAGTCACTATTGATGAGGTCGGAAATGCTGCCGCTTTCCTATGTTCTGATCTCGCATCGGGAATAACGGGTGAAATTACGTATGTCGACGCGGGCTTCAATACCGTAGGCATCAGCCAGCGGTTTACCGAGTGACTGAAGTGCTACAGGCCGTTACAGACGTTCTTCAAACACCTGAATATCCGCCCGATCCCACAGCCCTTTTTGGAAGCTTAGGTAATAGTCCAGACCCCGTCTTTGTGTCAGCGCTTGGATGACGTTCTCCCGGGCTTGTTGGTCGTAGTCATCCGGGTCACCCTCCTCAACTGCGAACAATGCGTACACTACAAACTCATCACTCCCACTTTCTACGGTCCCAAAACTTGGATGACCAGCCTGCGGACGAGGCGCTCTAAATACTTGCTCCAACACCTGACGCTCGACGGGAGTGGTCCCACCGGTACGCGTTTCGGGAAGATCCTGAGGGGTAAGATCAAATTCCTCAGCGATTACCGACCAATTCTCCCCCGACTCCAGGCGCTGCAGTATGTCTTGCTGCAAGTTTTGGGCTTCGGCACGCGATTTTCGGCCGCTCAGGACACTTTCGACCTCATCCTTTACCTGTTCGAGGGGCGGCACCCGAGAGTCCTCATAGTCCAATTTGCGTAGCGCAATAATCGAGTTAATGTCTATCTCTACGGCTTCGCTGTTAAGTCCTTCTAGCAACACATCGTCACTAAATGCGGCCTCAATCACTGCTTCATGTTGTGCAATACCGTCTCCGCCGCTACGCGAGAACCAGCCGCTGGTCTTCACCTCTAGCTCTAGCTCTTCCGCGGCGGGCTCAAGGCTCTCATCCTGTTCATATACCAAATTGCGCAGCGTCTCTGCCAGATCGATGAATTGCAGCCCCGCCTGGCGACGACGCTCCTCGTCGCGGATTTCATCGCGCACGGTCTCAAACGACTTTACTTCAGGTGGAACGAGCTCGGTGAGCTTAATAATGTGGTAACCGAACTGGGTGCGCACCGGATCACTGATCTCGTCGGCCGAGAGGGTATAAGCTGCCCGTTCAAATTCCGGCACCATCACCCCGACCTCAATGACACCCAGGTCTCCGCCTTTGGATGCGGAGCCAGGATCCTGTGAGTGCTCCCGCGCAAGTTCTCCGAAGTCGGCTCCACCGCGTGCCTGCTCAAGCAGAGACTCAACGGTCTCGAGCGCCGTTCGCTCCTGGTCGTCGTCAGCCTCTGGGGGAAGGGTGATTAGTATATGGCTGGCGCGACGCCTCTCTAGTGAGCGATAACGCTCTGCGTTTTGCTCATATTTGCGACGTAACTCTTGTTCCGAAGGCTCAATATTCTTCGCCAGGCTATCTACCGATAGCTCAATGTATTCCACACGTAAACGGCTCTCGGTCCGATAGTCCTGTTGGTTTTTCTCAAATTCTTTCGATATTTCTTCATCGGCTACCGAAACACTTTCGCGAAAACGGGAGCTATTGATGGTCACGTATTGTGCGTCTCGCTTCTGTTGCAATAATCTGAGCGTTGTTTGCGTGTCGCGATCGGTTACAAACGCTGATTCGGAAAAACCTTCCATGATCTGGCGCACAGCACTACTGCGACGCAACTGCGTTTCGTACTCTGCCTTTGAATAACCGAACCTCTGCAGCGAATTTTCGTAGAGAGATGGGTCAAACTTACCATCCGATTGAAAACTGGGCGTTTGCTGAATTTCTTCCGCCAACTGACTATCGCCAACACGAAATCGATTCTCTTGTACGTACTGTGAAACGAGAAGATCCGTGATCATCTCGTTAAGGCTCTCCCGCTTGAACTCTGGGCTGGACAATATGTCGGGACTAAAGTTACCCCCCAACGATTGTGCAAGCACTCTGCGCCGTTCAGACAGCGAGCGCTGAAACGTGTTGTATTCGATCTCAGATCCGTTAACGGTCGCAACCGGGGCCGCTGCCGCACCCTGGAAGTAAGAATTGATCCCCCATAAGGCGAAGGGGATGGTTATGATGATTACGATAATCCAGGCTATCCAGCCCGTTGCTCTACTGCGTATCTCGGTTAGCATTGTCCAATCACTGCTGGGTTGAGATCCTCGCGCTCAATTCTACACCTTGCGGTGACGTTGCCGCTGCGCCACACACAGCCGCGGCTCAACCGTACCAAGCAAAAAAGGGTGAGCCTGACGCCCACCCTTCTCAATTACGGCTGTCTGGCGGAGCGGACGGGACTTGAACCCGCGACCCCCGGCGTGACAGGCCGGTATTCTAACCAACTGAACTACCGCTCCTGAATCTATCGACCTCCTAGCCTAGCCTCCCCATGCAACAGTTGAGAAAACCATTACAAGGGCCAATCAAGCCTGGTGGGCGCTGAGGGGTTCGAACCCACGACCTTCGCCTTGTAAGGGCGACGCTCTCCCAGCTGAGCTAAGCACCCTGTCTCTCGGGGCGCGCTAGTTTACGGCATCCTTTAAGGCTTTGCCAGCTTTAAACTTCGGTGTTTTCGAAGCGGCGATTGAAATGGATTCACCAGTTCGTGGATTACGTCCAACTCGCGCTGCACGTTTTGATACGGAAAAAGTACCAAACCCCACGAGAGTTACCGTGTCTCCTTTTCTTAGAGTCTTGGTGATTCCATCGAACACTGCGTCTACTGCGCGTGCAGCGTCAGCTTTAGTTACATCTACAGACGAAACGACCACGTCGATCAGTTCTGCTTTATTCACTTTCCGGGTCCCCTTATTGCTTAAAATTGCTTGAAGGAAAAAGTCGCTGGTGGTGGGAAAAGCTGCTGACCGCAAAACTCTGCTCGATCTTCCACTCCTCCTTATGATCTTATACCAAGCGTGAAAAAGGTGTGTCAAGGCGACCTGACACTTGACTCGCGTCTATGTTTTAGGACCTGAACACTCAACCAACAGTCTTTGGTCCAAGAATCACTTAGCGCAATTTAACAGCAACCCACGCTAAAGAATTGAATTATGTGCCGGTAATTATTTTTGACATCACTTGGCGTACATACACGCGGGCTGTTACGTGTCAATGCGTTGTTACGGTTGGAGTGGTCGTGGGATCCGTCTCTACACCCTTACCCGACTCGGACTTCTTAGACTTAGATTCATCCTGGCTCACTGGTGGCATGGTCTCCAATGCAACTTCCATCACTTGGTCGATCCATCTCACCGGTCTAATGTCAAGTTTGTCCTTGATGTTTTTCGGAATCTCTGATAGCTCCTTCTCGTTCTCGTAAGGTATCAACACGATGTCCACACCTCCGCGATGAGCCGCCAGCAATTTCTCTTTCAACCCGCCTATCGGCAAGATCTCACCACGCAATGTAATTTCACCGGTCATCGCCACATCCGCACGCACTGGAATTTTCGTCAGCGCGGACAGTATCGCAATACACATGCCCACTCCCGCGCTGGGGCCATCCTTAGGAGTCGCACCCTCGGGCACATGCAGATGAAAGTCGTGCTTTTGATAAAACTCGGGATCGATGCCAAAACTGGCTGATCGACTTCGGACCACGCTCATTGCCGCCTGAATTGACTCCTGCATTACCTCGCCAAGTTTACCAGTGTATATCTGCTTGCCTTTACCCGGCACAATTATCCCCTCTATGGAGAGTAACTCGCCTCCCACCTCCGTCCATGCGAGCCCAGTAACCTGGCCCACCTTGTTCTTCTCATCGGCCTTACCGTAACGGTAACGGTATATACCAAGGAACTTCGGCAGATTGCGCGGCGTAACAGAAATCCTTTTACGTTTGGGATCAAGCAGGAGCTCCTTTGCAACCTTGCGAAAAATCTTCGCAATCTCCCTCTCCAGCCCCCTCACGCCAGCCTCGCGAGTGTAATAACGTACGATGTCGTACAACGCTGGCTTACTGATGGAAATCTCGTCATCCTTGAGGCCGTTATTCTTGCGTTGCTTAGGAACAAGATAACGTATCGCGATGTTAACCTTCTCATCTTCTGTGTAACCAGACAGACGAATGACCTCCATACGATCAAGCAGCGGCGGTGGGATATTGAGTGTGTTGGCAGTAGCTACAAACATCACCTCCGACAGATCGTAGTCGACCTCCAGATAATGATCGACAAACGTATTGTTCTGTTCGGGATCGAGCACTTCCAACAATGCTGACGACGGATCGCCACGAAAGTCCATCGACATCTTATCCACTTCATCAAACATGAAAAATGGATTCTTACGCTTCACCTTCGCGAGGTTCTGTATGATTTTGCCTGGCAAGGAACCAATGTATGTGCGTCTGTGTCCACGAATCTCCGCCTCATCGCGCACACCACCTAGGGACATGCGCACGAACTTGCGGTTCGTTGCCCGTGCTATAGATTGCCCCAATGAGGTCTTACCAACACCTGGGGGGCCAACCAAGCAGAGTATCGGACCTTTTATCTTGTTGACGCGCTGCTGTACGGCTAGGTATTCAAGGATCCGCTCTTTTACCTTCTCGAGTCCGTAATGATCCTCCTCTAGAATCTTTTCCGCGGCAGCCAGATCCTTGCGTACTTTGGTTCGTTTTTTCCACGGTACCGAAACCAACCAATCGATGTAGTTGCGAACCACCGTGGCTTCCGCCGACATGGGCGACATCATCTTGAGCTTGCGGAGCTCAGAGTCCGCCTTCTCCTTGGCCTCCTTGGACATTCCCGCCTCAGCGATTTTCTTGGTCAACTCCTCAACCTCGTTGGGTGCGTCTTCCATGTCGCCCAACTCTTTCTGAATCGCCTTCATTTGTTCGTTGAGGTAATACTCCCGCTGACTCTTTTCCATTTGCTTTTTGACGCGTCCACGGATGCGCTTTTCTACCTGAAGCAGATCGATTTCCGACTCCATCACACCAAGGATGTGCTCAAGGCGTGCCCGGGTGTCGATCATCTCGAGGATTTGCTGCTTGTCCTCAATTCGCAAACTGAGGTGGGCCGCAATGGTGTCAGCCAACCGACCCGCATCTTCGATACCAGCTAAGGACGTTAGAATTTCTGGCGGGATTTTAGTGTTGAGTTTGACGTACTGATCGAACTCGGTAAGCACAGTCCGCATGAGTACTTCGGCTTCGCGTTCGGGGATTTCCGGCGATACAATCGAGGTGATGTCTGCGGCGAAACATTCCTCGGTTTCGACGTAGCGCTCCACTTGCACGCGCTCTTCGCCTTCCACCAACACCTTGACCGTCCCGTCAGGCAATTTCAGCAGCTGCAAAATACTTGCAATCGTGCCTACGTTATAGATGCCTTCGACGGCAGGATCATCGTCGCCAGCCTCCTTCTGGGCGACCAGCAAGATCTGCTTGCCCGCTTCCATCGACTTTTCCAGCGCCCGAATGGACTTCTTGCGGCCAACAAACAGCGGAATAACCATATGCGGAAACACCACCACGTCACGCAGCGGTAGTACCGGATAAGGAGACTCGCTCGCTATTTCTTTGTGCTCATCTGTCATCTGGTAGCCCTTGCGGCCCTGTGGTCCGCTCTACATTGAATTAGGAGGGTGTCACAAAAGTATAGCATCTAGGCCGAACTTTCCTTATGAGATAGAGGTTCAACCCGACCCCCAATACCTTCAGTATGAGGACGATTCTCAAAATTTCAACTCTGCCTGCGGGACGACCTCGCAGCAATGCGGGCCGCTGGCTTCGAGTCAGTGGTGTGTGGTCGACGCGGTCTTTTGACCGCCCTCTTCGTAGATATACAAGGGCCGGGCACCTTCTTTGATGACACTGGCATCAACGTTCACTTTCCTCACACCCTGCATGGAAGGGAGTTCGTACATGGTATCCAAAAGTGCGTTTTCCAGGATAGAGCGCAGACCGCGCGCACCCGTCTTTCTATCCATAGCCTTAGCCGCCACGGCGCGAAGGGCATCTTCGCGGATTTCCAGTTCCACACCCTCGAGCTTTAGCAACTTCTGGTATTGCTTTACCAGCGCATTTCGGGGTTCAGTGAGAATCCGCACCAGTGCGTCTTCATCCAACTCCTCAAGCGTAGCGACAATAGGCAGCCGTCCGACAAACTCGGGAATGAGACCATATTTAATCAGATCTTCAGGCTCCACGCCGCGCAACACTTCTCCGACTTTAGTCTCTGATCGGCTCTTGATCTCCGCTCCGAAGCCAATTCCGCTTTTCTCCGAGCGGTCCTGAATAACTTTCTCAAGACCGGAAAATGCGCCGCCACAGATGAACAAAACGTTTCTTGTATCCACCTGCAAGAACTCCTGCTGCGGGTGCTTGCGTCCCCCCTGGGGTGGCACTGAAGCGACAGTTCCTTCTATTAATTTCAATAACGCTTGCTGCACACCCTCACCCGACACATCCCGGGTTATCGAAGGGTTGTCGGCCTTACGTGAAATCTTGTCGATCTCGTCGATATAGACGATGCCGATTTGCGCCTTCTCAATATCGTAGTCGCATTTTTGTAGCAACTTCTGAATTATGTTTTCGACATCTTCGCCCACGTAGCCCGCTTCGGTGAGCGTAGTCGCATCGGCAATGGTGAACGGCACGTTGAGCTGCTTAGCAAGCGTCTCCGCCAGCAAGGTCTTACCCGAGCCGGTAGGTCCGATCAGCAGAATATTACTTTTTGATATGTCGACATCACCGACGGTTTCCTCGTTCTCGATTCGCTTATAGTGATTGTAAACTGCAACAGATAAGACCTTCTTTGCTTCAGACTGACCAATCACATATTCATCCAAAATGTCTCTAATGTCCGAAGGCTTCGGAAACTTGCTCGAACCTTCCGTGTCTTCCGAGCTATCTTGTACCTCTTCGCGGATGATGTCATTACAAAGCTCGACGCACTCATCGCAGACAAACACGGACGGACCGGCAATAAGCTTGCGCACTTCATGCTGGCTCTTGCCGCAGAACGAACAATACAGAAGTTTTTCGCCCTTACCGTCGCGTTTGTCGTCTGGCATGCCCTATCCCCACTACAAATTTTACCGTTTAGTATAGGGTAAAGATGCAGGTTTGGTCACCACTTTGCAAGTAGTAGCCTATGCTCTAAATCAATTACGGCGCTATTGACGCCGAGAAATTACCGTATCAATCAAGCCGTAAGCGACTGCCTCCTCGCTATCCATAAAATTATCCCGTTCCGTGTCCTGCTCAATCTTTTTCAGTTCCTGTCCAGTATGTTTGACCAGAATATGATTCAGCCGTTCGCGCAGTCGCAGGATTTCCCGCGCATGGATATCGATGTCAGTGGCTTGGCCTTGAAATCCGCCCCACGGTTGATGAATCATGATCCGAGAGTGGGGCAACGCATGACGCTTGTTGTCAGCACCACCCGCCAGAATCACCGCTCCCATACTTGCCGCCTGGCCTAAACACACCGTGCTTACATCCGGCTTGATGAACTGCATTGTATCGTAAATCGCAAGCCCCGCGTTCACGGCACCCCCGGGACTGTTTACGTACAAATGGATATCCTTGTCGGGATTGTCCGATTCAAGAAACAAAAGCTGCGCCACGATTAGGTTCGCAGTGTGATCTTCGATTGCCCCCACGACGAACACCACGCGCTCTTTCAGCATTCTAGAATAGATGTCGTAGGCCCGCTCACCTCGGCCGGTGGTCTCAATCACCATTGGTATCAAGCCAATCCCTTGCGGCTCGCTGGCTCGATTACTTGTCTGTGGGTTCTTCATAAGAAATTCCTAATTAAACAGTCTCTTTCTGAGCTCAAGCGTTGTCAGCGCCTAGCTGATCTGCCGGTGCTTCCGCCGGGTACATGAACTCCGAAAACGTCATTGGTTTATCAACCACTTGCGCCTTCTCCAACAGGTGCTCTACGACCTGTTCTTCTAATACTATTGATTCAATATGACTTAAGCGCGAACGATCAGCATAGTGCCATTGGATAAATCCTGCGGGGTCATCGTATCCCACCGCCATCTCGTCTAGCCTGGCGCGCACCTTGGCCGCATCCACTTTGAGCTCGCTGGACTTAACGACTTCAATAACGATGATTCCGAGAGCAACCCGTCGTCGCGCCTCCTCCTGGTAGCGCGACCGGTCTACTTCCTGTGCGTCCAGTGCCACGCCCCGGCCCTTGAGCTGTTGCTGCGCGGAACTCACCATACGGTCGATCTCCTCCTCCACCAAGCGCTCCGGTATATCGATTTTATTGTTCTCCAAAAGCGCCTGCATCACTTGCGTGCGCAAGAAGGCGCGGACTCGATCATCGAGCTCCCGCGCGAGATTTTCTTTGATCTCTGCACGCAATTTGTCAACGCCTCCGATTTCAATCCCTAGCGCCTTGGCGAAATCTTCGTCGACCTCCGGCAATCTCGATTGGGCCACTTCCTTCACCTCGACTGCAAACGTGGCGTGCTTGCCGGCCAGCTCTTCCTTCGGATAATTCTCAGGGAAATCAATCGAGATCGAGCGCTTTTCCCCTGTTTTAACACCCACTAGACCTGTTTCAAAATCACTCAACAGCGATCCAGACCCCAAAACCACCGGAAAGTCCTTGGCCTCACCCCCCTCAAATGGCTCGGAGTCGATGGTGCCGACGAAATCGATAGTCACACGATCCTCATTGCCAGCCTCACGAAATACTTTGTCCCAGGAAACACGCTGTTTGCGCATGTTCTCTATGGTTCGATCGATGTCCGCGTCTTCGATCTCGCACTGGGGTCGCTCTATCTCAGCATTAGCAATCTTAATCTCGCCGACATCCGGATATACCTCGAAGGTCGCGACGTACTCGAGATCGTGTCCGCGTTCCAAGGATTTGGGCTCAATGGCAGGTTTACCGGCAGGATTCAGCCCTTCCTGTCCAAGAGCGTCACGGAAACTCGTGTGCATGAGCTCCCCGGCTACCTCCTGCAGCAGACCGGCGCCGTATTTCGCTTCGAGCAGCTTGCGCGGTGCCTTGCCCGGTCGAAATCCGGGCATCCTAATATTCTGAGATAGCCTTACAAGACGCGCAGAGATCTCCTGTTCCAGCTGTTCCGCTGGAAGTGACACGGTCATTCGACGACTCAAAGTTCCTGTATTCTCAACTTGTACACGCATTCGCTTAGTCGCTACAGATGCACCTTATCTACCAGACAGGCGATGGTGCGAAAGGGGAGACTCGAACTCCCACGGGTTGCCCCACTGGCACCTAAAACCAGCGCGTC
Source organism: Gammaproteobacteria bacterium (assembly GCA_029861795.1). The sequence continues at coordinate 19,372 of JAOTYS010000027.1, forward strand.
TACCAATTCCGCCACTTTCGCGTGAGTATGCACACAAAGGATTAGTCCGTCACCCTTGGGGTAAGTCACCGCTAGGATTTAACAATGTGGCTCGGCGTCGACGTCTGTTACCACGATTTGCCGAATCGGTTAAAGCAACTCCGACCCCTATTGTCTGGTTATCGATTGGTGGACCTACTAAGGACTGCGCCGAACCAAAAGGTATTCTTCCAAGGCCGAATTATGCGAGAAAACACTCGCTTTTTCAGCAGCCGGACGATATCACTCGACACGGCGATACGGGCCGAACCCGCAGTGAGTCGGCCCCTTAACCCAGTCAGGTGCGGCAGTACATTACATTAAAATTCAAAGGATTAGAAGAGTTTCTTTAATCAGCCTCAAGAACAAACTTATGCTAAAGTTCAGTGAGCTATTCGAAAACAATGACATAAGCTCGCCCTAGCCGGTACCACTATGGCCAACAGCATCCCCTTAACAGCGTCATGCCCTTAAGTAGACCTTCAAGCAAGTAGACTTCAAGCAGCCGCGGACGGGGCGGCCGACCTGGTGGCAGACCCACGGGGCAGTATGCGGCTGTGTAACGAGCCAGGCAGTCTGTCGCCTATCGACGAAGTTACAATAAACTTGACCTTCAGCCGCGGTTTGATACCGACGGCCAGTTTGGCATGAGTCTCGCAGCCCGCAAGCTCGCATTCCATATTCACAGAACAGTCATTTGGTGGGCCGTGCAGGGCTCGAACCTGCGACCCGCTGATTAAGAGTCAGCTGCTCTGCCAACTGAGCTAACGGCCCATTAGTATTGGGGTGAGCGATGGGGATCGAACCCACGACCACCGGAACCACAATCCGGGGCTCTACCGACTGAGCTACGCTCACCGTCGAAGGAACTACACGCTTTCCAAGCTGAAAAAGTAACCATCATGGACTTTGCCAGCATTCTACCAATTTGGCGCGCCCGACAGGACTCGAACCTGTAACCTACGGCTTAGCGTACCACTACAGCTTTCGCTGCAGGAAAAAAGGGGTCGGTGTCGTTCTCACCAAACTTCGCAATACCATGGCCGGAAAACGACACCGACCCCTTTTTTCCTTTTGTGGTCTGGACTATATCTTCACCGTCTCAGGTGGGACACGTATAGTCTCTACGGATCCCGCGGATGATCAAGACTGAAGTATCCACGGTTTCCTCGGTATTGCCATCGCCGTTCACGTTAAGGGTCTACCGATACAGTGCCCTGCACTACGGAGGTTCCGTTTCCCTCCGCAGGCTCCTATGCTCGCGAGGTTTCCCGCTCGCTCGAAGGCCGTTGCTCTATCCGATTGAGCTACGGGCGCAATCTTGCCGCGACATTTGCTTGCGTACTCGTGAAAACTGGTCGGGGTA
>JAOTYS010000322.1 GCA_029861795.1 Gammaproteobacteria bacterium
GTAAAGAGCATCCATATCACCGTCGCGATTTTATCCCTGTGTGGGTTTGTCCTTCGGAGCTATTGGAGATTGACGGGTTCCGCGATGCTGGCCCGCAAGTGGGTGCGGATCGTTCCGCATGCAGTAGATACAGTATTGTTGCTGAGTGGCTTAACGATGATTTTTCGTATGGGAATCTCACCTTCTGCCCATGGGTGGCTCCTGGCCAAGCTTGCTGCTGTGATCATGTACATCGTGCTTGGGTTATTTGCCCTTAGATGGGCTAAGACGCTATCAGGGCAGGCGATATCATCTATCCTGGCCGTCGTTGTTTTTGCCTATATCGTATCTGTGGCGGTATTACATACGGCCGCCCCATTTGAGTTCTAGCACCAGTTCCTGAGTTCATTTGATCCAAATCAATGCGCATTCAGCTCCTTAACAAGGATGATGAGTCACGATAACACGAGGCGAATCTTCTATTGTTGAAGACGTCTCAACGCATCACCTGAATCGATTGCCTGCTGAGCGAATAGGGCGCCGGCTTCCAGGCTGTCGTATCTATTTAGGTGACACAGGCATAATGCCGCGCCGTATATTAAGCTATCTCGTGTAGGTCCTGGCTCACCCCGAAGTGCCGCCACTCCTAGCATGGCAGCTTTGTCGGCCATTGCGTCGACGTAATCTTGTGGGTAGCGGACCTGTGTTTGCATTTCATCAGACAGTTGCGCCGGTAGGGGAACGGCTCGATAGGCTGACTCGATACCGAGTTCTGTAGGTGCCAGCCGCCACTCGATTGGCTTATCGTCCTCCAGGTATCGCAGCGCTTTGGAGGGTTGTTGTAATGAAGGAATGACACCGCCTTCAACTCCTCGCACTATCAGCGCCGATTCGAATCCTGCGACGCGTGAGAGCATTCCATAGACTGTCGGATAAGCACGATGCACATACCCGGTTATAAGATGCGTGCTGCGGCGACCACGAAGTGGAGCAATCATCACTTCCGCTGTTGTAAGACATGACCTTTTAACAATTAGATTGCGTAATGTCCTTAGATTATCGAGCTTGGGAGAGTAGCGATATTGGTCGACATAAGCCCATCCTATGGACGGATCTGCGACTCTTTGGGCGGCTTCTTCCAATGGTAGATCCACATCGACACCGGCAGCTGTTAAGATCTTGTGGTGGGTTACACCAAATTTCGGGCCCACGGACTCTACACCGTAGCTAACCGTGGCTAGCTTGCAGGAGGCGAGCACTGGCGCTAGGAATGGCGATGCAGGCAAACATCGTGTAAAACCGCTGTGGGGGTCTCCTATGGCGAGAACTTCGTCTACTGCGGCTTGTGCGGTGCTGCTACTATCTAGTAAAGCCTGAAGAACACCTTTATTCTCATCCTCCGTCTCTCGCTTCATCCTTAGTGCGATCAAATAAATACCCGCTTGTACCGGATCAACTTGTTCATCGAGAATTAGCTGGGCACCACGTCTAGCCTCCTCACACGATAGATTCTTGCTTAACTCAGGACCCGTCGCAACACGCTCTATGATCTCCCGCATAAAGAGTTGGGGGTTGCCAATCTGGGGGAGTAGTGTGGTGGGCATGAGTGTGCTCGAATCAGAAATTACAAGCTCGTAAGATTACATTATCACTGCCTGAGACCAATATCACACCCAATGAATTATCTGCCAATTTTTGTCAATGTATATCATCGACCCTGTATCGTGTTCGGCGGAGGTGCCGTCGCAACCCGCAAAGTGCAACTGCTATTACGAGCGGATGCAAGTGTGACCGTCATTTCACCGGATCTATGTCCGGAGTTAGAAGCAAAAGTGCGAGATAGGCTTATTACCCATATACCTGAGAGATTTTCGGAGTCTATCATCGCTGATTGTGACATTGTCATCGCCGCAACCGATGACGCCGACACCAACAGACGTATCTCAAACTATGCGCGTCGCCAACACATTCCAGTAAATGTTGTCGATCAACCTGAGCTATGCAGTTTCATCATGCCGTCGATCCTAGATAGAAATCCAGTCTTGTTGGCTGTTTCTAGTGGTGGTGCCGCCCCTGTGCTTGCTCGACTATTGCGGGCCCGTCTTGAGGCGCTGATACCTGCGGGGTATGGGAGATTGGCTAAGCTTGTCGAAGAATTTCGAGGAGAAGTCAAGGCGCGGTTCAAGACCTCAGGCGAGCGCCGCAGATTTTGGGAGCATGTGCTGCAAGGTCCTATACAAGATTTGGCTGTTAGTGGAAATGACCAAGCCGCCCGCCATAAACTGGCAGAGGCCATCGCGCAAACTCCGGACTCAGATTTTCAGAAAGGGGAGATCTATATAGTGGACGCCGGTCCAGGAGATCCGGATCTGTTGACCTTCCGAGGATTACGACTCATGCAGCAGGCTGAGGTGATTTTATATGACCGGCGGATCCCTGGAAGGATCCTCGATCTTGTGCGTAGAGATGCAGAGCGTATCTACATCGGCGAGCAGCAAACAGAATACGCGATGTCAGAGGAAGAAGTGAATCAACTGTTAATCCAACACGCAGGCAAAGGTAAGCGCGTATTGCGTCTATTTTGCGGCGATAGCCTCATGTTCGACCAAGCTGCAGGAGAACTAGAAACGCTTAAGCATGAGGGCATAACGTTGCAAGTAGTGCCTGGCGTGGCCAAGGTCTGAGCGTCACCCGGGGTCGCTAGGTGAGAGTTTCACGATAGCAGGGGAGACCAGTTCGGCATAGTCTTTGTAGGAAAGCCGAATTAACTCTGTGTGTGAACCCGCGTTAAATGCGATCTCCTCATCCTCCATTAGTCGTGGCGAGGCAAATACCTCCATGTCATAGAGATTACCGAACGGCGGCATTGCGCCTACTTCACATTCCGGAAACATGTCCTGGAATTGTTTTTCAGTCGCCAGCTCGACGCTTTTTGCGCCGGTCGCTTGTTTCAGTAGATCTAGGTCTACACGATAAGAGGCGGGTACCACTGCCATCGCCATTTTTTCGTCTATCTTAACCATCACCGTTTTTGCCAATTCCTTGCCTCGAATATGGGCGGACTCTGCGGTGCGCTGAGCGGTGTAGGCTGTGGGGTGGGGGACGCTTTCATAATGAATATGATGACTGTCCAGAAATTCCTTCAATCTTTGCGTTGGCATGTGATTGCCCTCCAGTTACATGCATCGGAATGCTTGTATTATTCGCCAAGATGTGCGCCGAGATCGTTGATCTGGGTCAAGAATCGCCTTGCCTGGTTATGTGTAACTAAACACCTGGTCACAGAGAGTTTTGATGAAGAGGTATCCAATGACCGCATGGATTCTGGTAGCTAATAGCAGTAGAGCGCGATTATTCTCGGCCGTATCACCAACTGGCCCAATTCAGGAGGTCGAAGGATTTGCTCATCCGGAGGCCCGAGTGCATGAGCAAGAGCTGACTTCCGACCTTCCAGGACGAACTTTCGATAGTGCGGGTCAGGGGCGACATGCCATGGAGGTGAAGGTTGGACCCAAAGAACAGGAACAGATCAATTTTGCCGGGCAATTGGGGAAATATCTGGAGCAAGGTCGAGTGGGCCATAGTTATGACCATCTTTTTTTGGTAGTTACACCAGCGTTTCTCGGCCTGATTCGACAAAAGTTAACCCGTGAAACTGCCTCATTGGCGGACTCACAGATTGACAAGGACCTCACGCTTCATACAGCAGAAGAGATTCGTAACCATCTGCCGGAGAGATTATGGTAGAACAACAAGGCGTGGCTGGATGCGGCGTTAACATCATGAAGTATCGCAGCAGAGCTCGGCCGTAGTCCCACAATCGTCCCGTTCCACCGGTCCCGGTCCCATCTGTAGATCGCATCACCGGTGACTCATCTGAGAGTGGGAGTCTACCCAGTTCTACTGTATACGCGGAAGTTCGCCGGTCGAAAAAGGGGGCTGGCAAATTGACCTCTATCAAGGACGAGCGCTCGAACAGATGATTAATTTGCTATCCCTATGGGAAGCATGGGTGTGAAATGAACGATTATCTGCTGGGCCACAATGCGTCAGACATATCGGTTAGTGTCGAGGTACGGTTGTTCAATAGCATGACGCGTTTCGCTAGGTCCGGTAATACACATTTGAACATTGATATGCCTGCGGGCAGTGACATTGCGTCCCTCGTTAATCGTCTCGGGATTCCGATTGATCAAATTTTTCTGGTGTTTGTTAACGGTAAAGACATCACACCAACGTTGCACAATGGCATACGGTCTACTTATGTCCTCGACCAAGACGATGTCATTGCGATTTCAGGACCAGTTCCCTATAGCTGGGGATATGGCGCCCCAATCGTCTAGATCGAGGTGGTGACTGCCGCAAAACAATGCATTATTTTTAGTACTTTCATAGTGAGTTAGGAGTGCACCATGATTCGGGCCAAATATCACCTGATGTTAGTCTCTGGGTTGCTATTGATACTGTGGTGCTTGCAGACAATGGCTCAGCAAACCGGTTCCATTGTGACCAAATATGACTCGGTCGCGGAAGATCTGTATTTAGCTGGAGGCACGGTACAGTTGCTCACTGACGTTAGTGGGGACGCGGTCATTGCTGGAGGTAGCGTCACTGTGGCGAAGCGAGTGGGCAGTGATTTGCTAGTGGCCGGTGGTGCGGTCACCATTTCAGGTGATGTTGGTGACGATGTGCGTGCGGCAGGCGGTACACTGACAGTCGCGGGAAATGTAGGTGGTGATATGGTGGCCGCCGCTGGGTCGGTCACCTTGGGACCGGATGCTACGGTCTCTGGCCGAGCCTGGTTGTCTGGCGGGAGCGTGCACGTGGCAGGTCATATTACTAATGAGCTACGTGTTGCAGCCGGCACAGTGGTGCTAACCGGTCAAGTCGACGGCGACGTGCGTTTGTTGGCAGAGTCTATCGAAATGACACCCACAGCAGTGATAACAGGCGATTTGACGTACAGCAGTCCTAATGAATTAGTAGCCGCGCAAGGTGCAAGGATCGATGGTGTAATAAACCGGGAAGAAAGTGATATGTTTCCATCCGGTCATGATTGGGGAGGAAGGATAGTTTCGGCGATTGTTTTTTGCTTGAGCCTGGCTGTGTCAGCTATGGTGGTGTCGTTGCTGTTTCCTGATTTTTCCCGTTCGTCCATCCTGCTCATTGAACATCAGCCCTTGACCTCTTTGGGGATTGGACTGTTAGTGCTAGTGGTAACGCCGATTGCGATAGTCGTATTCTGTGCCTCGGTCTTGGGAATTCCGCTCGGTATGGCGTTATTGGCATTATATCTCGTGGTGTTGCTCGCTGGATTTCTGGTTGCCTTAACATATGTAGGGCGAATTGGCTTTAAGCTCATTGGTAAGGAGTCAAAGCAGTCGAGGGGGTCGATGAGTTTGTCGATTTTGGCGGCGGCAGGTTTGGTTCTGGTGGTGAGCGTTATTCCAGTTCTCGGGACGTTAGCTTTGTTCGGAATGTTATTGCTGGGTGTCGGCGCCCTCGCTGCTTATTCCTATCGGTGTTACACACGACTAAAAGCTGAGAATGTGCCCGCACCCTCGGTGGGGTAGTTTCGGGTCTGGTTCTAGTGTGACATGAACATCGGAATGGTCGAGTGTTTTAGCATGTATGCCGTAG
>JAOTYS010000323.1 GCA_029861795.1 Gammaproteobacteria bacterium
GTGGCAAGCAGGACCGGCACGGATGGTGTTGATTTCATCGATCCGTCGGGTCAGGGCTGGTGGGTTATGGATGGCAAAGACACGCCGTTCTCACCGGACTGGACTATCGGCTTTGGCCTGAACTACACCATGGATCTTGGTGACAAGGGTACGCTCGCGCCGCGACTCGATGGCTACTACAACACTGGATACCATACCGCGAGAGAGCAAACCTTCTTCACCGAACAAGATGCGTATACGAAGTTCGACGTGTCCGTAAATTGGCAATCAGCCGATGGTACTTACACCGCCAAAGCCTATGTCATCAACGCGACGGATGAAATTATCAGCACGATGACCGACATATCGCCGGCACCGCCATACGTTGCGTACTCCGACTACCAGGCGCCGCGACACTGGGGTGTACGCTTCGGATATAACTTCTAGCAGGATGTTATTGAGGTAAGCGCCAGGCGGCGCTGCAACGCAACCGTCACATCGTCGAGAGCAGTCGGATCGTCGATTGTGACGGGTAGTGTCCAGGACTTACCGTCCGCAATACTGCGCGTCATTCAGAACCAGTAGCCCAAGCGGCAGTTGTCCCTTTAGCGCATTGGCAACACCGAGGACCGCACACTCGGCATCGCCGGTTGTGCCCAATGCTTTGCCTTTTCCGAAGTTCTGGACCATTCGACGTCACGATCTGGAAGCAACTCGGCAATCTCCTGCTGTCGTAAATCAGTGCCGCCTGTTCTCCGCGGCCGTTCTCAACATGAATATCAAGGGCGTTGTAACAAGCGTTCGTTACACCATCTGGATACCACTTGAAAAAGGGCGGAGCAGTGCCGTCCAGAATTCTGGACGGCGTGTCATACCAACATTTATCTTTGGTGGCCCGCTTCCCAATGGTCCTTTTTAATCATCCTCGAACTAAAAGAAACCAAGCGGATTCGTGTCGTGGCTTACCAGAATATTCTTAGTTTGCTGGTAGTGTTGCAGCGCAACTTTGTGCGTCTCACGACCTATGCCTGATTTCTTATATCCACCAAATGCAGCATGAGCCGGGTACGCGTGGTAGCAGTTCACCCAAACCCGACCAGCCTGAATTCCCCGACCCATGCGGTAGGCTCGATTGTTATCACGAGTCCACACACCGGCGCCTAATCCATATTGAGTATCGTTAGCGATAGCAAGAGCTTCTGCTTCGTCCTTGAATGTCGTTACGCCCAGCGTCGGACCAAAGATCTCTTCCTGGAAGACGCGCATATCGTTGGTGCCTTTCAACAATGTTGGTTCGACGTAGTAACCGTCCTGGATGTCGCTACCGACAACCGCTTTACCACCTCCCATCAGAACCTCCGCGCCTTCATTTCGGGCTATTTCCATGTACCCCATGACCTTGTCAAACTGTTCCTGCGAGACTTGGGCGCCGATCATCGTGTCGGTATCCAAAGGATTCCCCTGCTTGATGTTCTTACCGCGCTCCAGGACGCGCTCCATGAAGTCGTCATAGATACTCTCCTGCACGAGAGCTCGAGAGGGGCAAGTACACACTTCGCCCTGATTGAAGAAGCCGAGCAACAGCCCTTCAATCGACTTACTGACGAATTCATCTTCCTGCGACATGATGTCCTCAAAATAGACATTGGGCGATTTTCCACCGAGTTCAACCGTTGACGGAATTAGTGACTTGGCCGCGTTTGCCAAAATCTTGTGCCCAACCGCGGTCGATCCGGTAAATGCTATTTTGGCGATGTCTTCGCTGCTCGCCAGTGCATGACCGATTTCCTCGCCGTAGCCATTCAGGATATTCACGACACCAGGCGGTAAAAGGTCGGCAATCATTTCCATCATCACGAGGATCGAACACGGTGTTTGCTCCGCCGGTTTCAGGATTACGCAATTGCCTGCAGCTAGTGCGGGTGCCAATTTCCAACCCGCCATGAGCAGTGGAAAATTCCACGGAATAATTTGACCGACAACACCGAGCGGCTCGTAAAAGTGATAGGAAATGGTGTTCGAATCAAGTTCTGCAGCAGAGCCTTCCTGGGCTCTGAGGCAACCAGCGAAATAACGAAAGTGATCGACGAGAAGTGGCAAGTCAGCATTTAGTGTTTCGCGTATTCCTTTGCCGTTATCCCAGGTTTCTACGTATGCCAGGGTTTCAAGGTTTTCTTCAATTCGATCCGCGATCTTTAGCATAGTATTCGAGCGAACCGCGGCGGGCGTCTTTCCCCAATCGTCCGCAGCCCCGTGCGCCGCCTTCAGCGCTATTCTCAAATCAGCCGGGCTAGAGCGCGGAATCTCACAGTAGGCCTTTCCGTTTACTGGCGAAATATTGTCAAAGTACTTTCCCTCAGCCGGCGCGACCCACTCGCCGCCAATAAAGTTCTCGTAACGGTCCTTGAAGGTGAACAGTGCGTCGGTGCTACCTGGCATTGCGTATTGCATGATCGATACCTCTCTCTTTGTATTATTGAATTCAGGCCCAACCCAGCTCTCCAAGGGCCCAGGGTGCATTCCATATTTTCGTCATATGACTGATCTTATTGTCATCATCTAGCTTGAGAACATAAACGTAATGGCTGTTGGTTTCGCTGTTGGTCGGCGGAACGGGTCCACCGTCTCCGACGTGTATTCCTGTAAACGTGGCGAAAAAAAATGCTGTGTTATTCGATGCATCGAATGCCGACGCGTGCAATTCGTAAGCACAGCCATTCAAGGGACCGGAGCCCAGTCCTGCCATCCAGTTGCAGTAGTCTTCAATCGAATTGACGTCGACGAGCGGTTCGCTTTGAGCGGCGAACGCGGCGCCATTTGAAACGTATTGCTGGCAACCGTCCCATCCCTGCAGCCCCTCGCATGCGTGAAAAAACTTTGTTGCAACTTCCATTGAATTCATTGATCTTCCTTGGTCTTGTGGTTATGTGCTGTCAGTTATGGATATGCGACGGCGAAAATTCTTGCGATAGAAAGTTGGGCTGACACCCGTGGTTGATTTGAATAGTTTCGTAAAATGCGGTTGATCGTGAAAACCCAGTTGTCCAGCAATATCCATCACAGGCGCTTCGCTCGATGTCAGCATTCCCATTGCCTTTTCGATGCGCCGCCGGAGAATGTACTGGTGGGGAGAAGCGCCCATGACCTCTCTGAATAGTGCACTGAACCTGTGTGCAGAAAGTCCTGCAATTTCGCCGAGCTTGTCAACGCCAACCTTACTTTCCAGGTTTTCCTCAAGATAGCGAAGTGACCGCCGCAATTTTTGCAGGGTGAAGAGGCGCTCTCTGCCTCTGGGACGAATCTCTGAGAGATGCAATACCTTCCCGAGTAACTGGAAAACGATTTCTCGCTCACGCGCGATTTCAACGAAGTCGAGGTTATCGTTACGCCTGAATGATTGTGGGTTCGGTTTCTGGCCTAAGATTTCGACCAATTTTCGAATTGTCTCACCAATGTTAGCTGCGTCATCACCCGAGACGACCTTGGGGACGCGATACAGATTCAGAACGTCGACGCTGCTAAACAGGGTGTAATGAACACATACTCCCCCGATAAGGCAGGTAGGGCTGTCGAATTGATGTGTTGTCCCAGCGGGTATCAAAAATGCATCACCCGGGCGACCCTTATATATATCGATATCATCAGTTCGTCGGACAGTTAACTCACACGACACTTCGGGCGAGTAAACAACAACGAGGCACGGGTCAATTCGCCAATCGCACTTGTACGGCTCGTGGCGACCGTACACCGCCCACGTTAACTCGTAATCGAGAGAGTTACCGATCAGGCTCTGCAGCGTTTGCACGTTAGTTCTCCAGCATCAGGAGAAAAACAAACTGTAACAGGAAGAAGGCAATTAAGATGTATGAGCGCTTTTCGAACCGACCTGGCAGCACGTAAACGCCATCTTCTTTTATACGCCCCTCGGATAGCAGTTGTCTTCTTTGGCCAGCAAACGTATATGCCGCTATGTTTCGAGCCTCCCAGCCGCTGATCGCACTTGCAAGATATGCAACTGCACAGGTAACCAACAATCCCAATGGGCTCTTCCAGCCCCAGTCAAAGTCAAGACTTGCATCCGCAATCGCGACAACAACGACTCCCGCAATAAAGCCGAGACAGGCGCCGAGCTGGTTGGTTCGTGGACTGAACATGCCCATCACGAAAACGCCAAACATTGCGCCGGTAAGGTAAGTGACATATTCGCCCATAAGCGCGACTAACGGAGACCCCGGGTCATCGCCCATGAAGTAGACGAAAATCGCAGTGCCAACTCCGAAACCCAAAGTGACCAATCTCGATAATGGCAGCGAAGCGGTTTCACCGTTGCCTTTGAGAACCCAGCGTTCGTGCACGTCCTTGACGTACACGGTAGTCATTGAGTTTAGCAGTGAGTCAATAGCAGCCATCGAAGCGGCAAAGACTGCGGAAATGATGATGCCGAAAATGCCTGCTGGTACGTAGTTGACGATAAAGTCGATCATTATCGTATTCGGGTCGGAGAACTCTTTCGCGTCGTAGAACACATACAGAATCAGCCCAAGCGTCATGAATATAAAGAATTGCGTGTTAAGGACAACACCGCTAAACCAAAATGAGTATTTGACGTCCTTCATCGACCGAGCGGTGAACAGTCTTTGAACCTGGGACTGATCCGACGAGAAGTACTGCATGTGCATGATTCCGTAGCCGATGATCGAAACCCATACGCCATTGTTCAGTGCCCAGTTCCACGAGAAGTCGAGGGACTCCAGTTTTCCGGCGGCAGAGACCATCTGCATGCCATCTGCCAGAGAAACATCTGCGCCGTTGATCGCGAGAAAGAAAACCACAACGCCGCCGATCCAGAGGACGGCCATTTGTGAAACATCAGTCCAAATGACAGCTTTGATTCCACCGAGAACGGTGTAGATAACGGCAAGCACCAGGACTATTGAACTGATGATGAGACTACTAATGCCGGTCAGTGCGTTCAGTACCAGGGAAGGAACAAGAACCATGATGCCGATGAGCATTGTTGAGGTAATCAAGAAACCGATCGCGACCAGCAGGCGAGCAGCTTCACCGAACCGCATTTCCACGAATTGGTAAACAGAAGTGATTTTCAAGTTGTAGACGAAAGGGACGAATACGCCAGAGCAGAAAAACATGACGAGTGGGATGTTGATGATGATAATGAATGCCGTGAGCCCATCCTGATACACCCAACCCGGTGCACTTACGAATGCAGCCGCACTCGTCCAGGTTGCGATGATGGACAGGCCGATCGGAAACCAGCGCAACGATCGACCGCCCGTGAAATAGTCTTCCTGCGTGCTATTGGACGAACCGACCCTTTGGCCGATATAGATAAGGCCAGCGAAATAGGCAACTACAATCGCGATGTCAATTGCGTGAAAAATTTTCGCGTTCTCCGGCCGTTTGTCTTTGTTGGCGTCAGTCCCATCTGCAGTAGGACGCCGAGATCGTCCACCATCACCCAGTTTTCCGAGAGCTTGTTACCTCTAACCAGCCAAAAGTCCGAGTACCGCATCCTGATCGACCTGTGGGTTGCAGGAACCTCCATCCACATTCCCGCGTGGGTGCCTGTTAAGGTGCCGGTCGCTGATACCCAGTTGTCATTAGCAACTTGAA
>JAOTYS010000324.1 GCA_029861795.1 Gammaproteobacteria bacterium
CATTGGTTTGAGCGGTGATTCCTTTATCTTATTCCAGACTCGGTTCGCGTTATTTGTGAAGCACATGATGGAAACCGGGCCGACCTGGTTTCCGGTTACCTATGATCGACCGTTTCCGGATTACCCCGTCACCCCGACGTTGATGATCTATTTCACCAGCAAGATGATGGGGGGGCTCGATCGAGTGAGCGCCGTGCTGCCGTCGGCGATCGCCTCCGCGGTAACGGTATCGTTTACCTACTTAATCGCGGCGCGGCTCGACAGGAGATGGGGCTACGCGAGCGTATTGTTTTCATTCTTGTGTTTGGGTTTTGTTTCGGAATCGCGCACTATCTCTATGGACCAATTCACTACTGCAGTCTCCACCGTATCCTTTTACCTGGCCTTGGCGAGCGACAGGGCTAAATCCAGGAAATATCTCTTCGCTTTTGCGCTTCTATTCGCTATCGGGTTTCTCTTTCGTGGGCCGATTGGTGTAATCGTGCCCACCGCCGTGATCTGTATATTTTTCCTGGTTAATCGCGACATCAAGGGCTTTTTCATCATAGGCGTGATTGGTGCGATGGTCCTGATAGCGTGCTCCCTCGGCTTGCTGGCTGCCGCATATCATGTTGGGGGCATGGAGTTCGTGTCACGCGTCATCGACATGGAAGTCGCGGATCGACTCTCTCGTGCCAACGAGCCATTCCACTTCTATTTGACTCATGGTCCCGGGAATTACTCGATAACGTTTGTGGTTGCCGTCCTAGTAGTACTGGTGCTCTTACTGCCGTCGAGCCGATCGAATACACGCTCGATCCTTGCAAATCTGGACACCGATCATAGAAGACTGTTATCGGCCCTGATTGGTTGGGCGTTAGTCGTGATCATTGGACTGAGTTTTGCCGCGACCAAAAAGACTCGTTACATCCTGCCCGCTATGCCTGCCCTCAGCCTGTTGGCCGGCTATATCCTTGTTATCCCGGACACCCTGTCTAGTGTCGCCAAATGGTTGAGAAAAGGATTGGCCATTTTTCTGCTGTTAGCGCCGCTCGCGTTTATGATTATGGCAATCTTTGCCTATCATCAGGCCACACAAAGAGTCCCTGATCTGAAGATAGGATGGGCAGGCACGTTTGCGATCATTGGTAGCCTACTCCTCTGCGGGGCCGTCGCCTTTTTTGGAACTCGTGGCAACCTCAGAATAAGCAGCGTAATGCTCACGTCAACGCTGTGTTTTCTGTTCGTGATGGTCTATTTGGTCGAGCCCATACAGAACCGGCTTTACGGTATCAAGGCGTTTGTAGAGAAGACAGAGGCTTACATGATTGAACATAAGGCCGGCCTGGTGTTTTACAAAGAAGATCCGGAAGGGGACCCGATCCATTATCTTGCCAATGCGTCGAATCTGTTACGGCCCCGCTTCATCTTGACTTTGGTGGAGTTGGAGAATCTCGATCGCAACTCGGTGATTGTCATTGACGCCGACAAGTACGAGCTGTTGCCCGACAAAATCAAGCGGATGACTCAAATCATATACAGCAGTCAGGCCGTAGCGAGGTACCGGCCAGTAGCGCTGGTCATGGACGATCCCAACAATAAGTAGACTACAAAAGGATAAATAATGAATCGAAGACGACGAAAATATTAGTCGCATGTCGCTCACCCCTCTCGCACTGGTCGGGCCCGCACGTGCCGGACGGCACGCCGACTGCTGCCAACTTCGGTACAACCTCGAGCCGACATGTAAAACCACGTCGATGAGTAACCGTCACACACGGCACCGTATCGCACGACCGTGGCGCGCCCCGCCGCCTACAGCTGATGCCGTCTTCGGCCCTGCCCTTCACCCGCTACGAGGTACACCGGGCGCGGTCAAGCCGCTACTCGACCCCGAGCTATTTGGATCATCGAACCGCCACCGCAAGGCTGCAAAACTTTTTAGTTAACTCGACGATCATCGAACCATGCATAGCACTGCCCCACTTTCCACCCAGGCAGCCCTTATCCTTCTGGTCGTCTTCGCCGCCTTGCTATTTCTGGTCGGCCTTGATCAGTGGGATCTCTGGAGCTCAGACGAACCGAGAGTAGCCGGCATCGGAGCCGCAATCGCGCGGTCTGGTGACCTGCTCGTACCCAGGCTGAATGGCCATCCGTACCTAGAAAAACCGCCTTTGTACTTCTGGATTTCCGCCGGGATTTTCGAAGTGTTTGGCGAGAGTACATTCAACGCCAGACTACCGTCCGCCCTTGCCGCCGTTGGCGGCATCGTATTGCTATTCGTTTTGGCTCGACAGATGGCTTTCTCGCCCACGATTGCGCTGTTGGCAGGCGTCATTCTGGCCGCCTCACCCGAGTATTGGGCGATCGGGCACCGCGTTATTGTGGACATGCTGCTGTGTCTTTCGATCTCGAGCGCCATGCTCGCATTCTACAGCGCCGACCGCCACCTTCAAGTGGGAACGCTGGCTTCGAGTCGAAGGGCGTGGCCTTGGATCGCCACCCTAATTGTCTGCTTGGCAGCCGCAGTGATGACCAAAGCCCTAGTGGGCCTTGCAATCCCCTTGACTTCTATCCTCTCTTTCCTAGTGTTCAGAACCTGGCTGAAACGGGCGTTTCATCCGTCGTCCTGGGTGGTTTTGGTCATCGCCTCGATTCTTTGCTTTATTCCGTTCGGTGTCTGGCTATGGTTCCAGTACACACAATACGGTTGGCAGATGGTCTATGACATCGTTTGGTTACACAACCTTGCGCGCTTCAGCGGGGATAATGCATCGCACGTTCAGCCATTCTACTTTTATTTGGTGAAATTCCCGAAGCAGTTCTTCCCCTGGACATTATTGCTTCCTTTAGCGGCGATCTATCACTATCGAATGATAAGGTATCGGGGGGATACCAACTCTCTGTTCCTGTTGTGCTGGCTGATTATCCCGTTTTTACTCCTCTCTATATCGGCCAACAAACGTGGGATCTATCTTCTCCCGATCTATCCGGCAGCCTCGTTGTTCGTCGCGGTCGCTGCAGTCCGCTTCGTCGAGGAGCGTGGATGGAATTTGCGCTTCTATTGGCCCACTGTAATCAAAGCGACAGCGATCTCTTACTTGGCGCTGACACTTACTATTGAATTCCTGATTTGGCCGGCCAAGAATGCTCGGGAATCCTACGTACCGCTGTTTGAGTACTGCGCAACACTAGAGAAAGGGGGTGCAGACCTACGACTTTATGAACCGCTGGACCGCATTCGCGGCGCTGCGGTTTTCTACCTTGGGCGTAATATCTCGGAGCTGGGTGGTCAAGAGGCGCTAGCGGGATTTCTGAAGAATCAAAACGCCATCGTCCTGACCTATTCCGAAAATTTGCCAGAGGTTGGCGGCATTCAAGTATTGAAGAACTTCCTGATCTCGGGCAAGCGGTTCGTCGTTGTTAAGGGAAATACTGTCGAGGAATGATCAAAGTCACCGATACCAAGAAAAGCACCGCACCGCCGTCAGTGTTGATACCTTGGAGATCCGTCCGCCAAATGTCGTCTTACGAGTGAGCGAGTCCAACACCCTATCTGCAATCATTGGTGCAACATCCAGGCTAATCATAGACCTGCGCCCACAACACTTCTCCGTCGATGAACGTCGCGCTACGTCGGCTCACTGTGTCAAAAAGGTTGAGTTATTCCAGAATCTGGGGGATAACGATGGGAGTGTGAATCAAGGCTATCGCCTGCATGCCGTCGTCCCAATTGCCGCATTTGCCGGGGCGACCTCGCATACACTAGAGATCGGTTTCGTTCCAGGCGGTGCGTCGATGTTTGGTTTCCGGCTCACGCAGGGCTTTCTAAACCTTAAGGTCAGAAATCAGCAAATCTTTAAGACAGAAGTAAGAAAACCTGACAGGATAACCGATCGATGAGCACGAATAATCACACTAAACTATCCACAGACTTACACCGCTACTTTTTCGAGGAAGAGCGACAACCTGAGGTCAAAGCAGGAGATATTTTGGCGTTAGCCGGGGAACGAGTCTTTGGCTTTCTATTCGTCATTTTGGCACTTCCCTCCGCCCTGCCCATACCCGCACCGGGTTACTCAATCCCCTTTGGGATATTGATGTTTCTCTTAGCAATTCAACTAATTGCTGGAGCAAAACGCCCATGGCTTCCTCCAAGGATGCTCAATTATTCTCTCAAGCTAGAGCAGGCGCAGAGGATAATTAAAGCGGGGATGCCCTGGCTAAAACGAATTGAAGCGGTGACAAAACCTCGGCTGACCTACATTTGTAGGAGTTTACCAGGTCGTGTGTTGATGGGGTGCGCGATCGCCCTTATGTCGATTTCCATGATGATTCCTATCCCAGGCACAAATACCCTACCGGCAATGGGCATTTTCGTCACGGGCTTTGGTTTACAAGAAGACGATGGCGCAATCAGCCTTGGAGGCTTAATCATTTGCTGCGGGGCAATTATCGTCGTTGCTGGCATTTTCTTCTTCGGTATCAGCTTCTTGAACATTGTTAAAGATTGGATTGTCAGTTTGCTTTAGACGGCTAGGGTGGGTCTGGCCCACCCTCGCATCTTAGAGGAGGGGGTAGTCCGTATCTTTGAGTTACACTCATTTTCATTAAGGCTCACGCTGCAACAATTAGGCGAGCTATCACACCGCTGCCGCGAAAACGTCTTTAATGTTAGTGCATTAAACCAACGTAAAGCGCGCCGCACCCCTAGAATAATTGAGCAAACTTAAGATCGGCTGAGGAAACGAGAATCGTCAGGGAGATCGAATCACGTCTGTTTCTTAAGCTAATCTTCAAGTTCCCAGCTTACCCTTCCTGCCTAGAGCAACAGGAGATGACTCGTGCTTGAACCGCATAAACTGGTACCAATGATCTTCGGAATGCTACTTCTAACCGCGCCGAGGGCAGGACTTGCCGATGAGGATCGCTTCGAGATCGGGGTGCAGGCAAACGTTTTTTCGGCGGGAGGAGAACCTGCCAATGACATTATCGGGGGTGGAATCTTCGGCACATACAAACTGAACGAAGATTGGTACGTAGGTGTCGGCATCGACTTGGCCAGCTATGATTTTGAGGATCCCGCTAAGATATTGGGAATCCCCACCGCTGATTCAATAGACGCCTCAGCCGACTCGACGGCGGTCACGGCCTGGATCGAGCGGGCCGCACATTCAATATCATAACCGATGCGGACACCGAGTTCTTGCTCGTGGGAAGCATTGGTTTGCGTCGGTCCTTGGGTGAAAACTGGAACGTCGTGGGAGCTTACCGGGCAATCATGAACCCATATGCCATATGAACAATAAAGAATAAGAACCACATTGCCGCTGAAAATTTATAGACGCCAAGATCCCTCACATATTTAGACCATCGTTGAAAACGCGGGGAGTGAACAATGATCGTTGCGTCGACAGGCGCTATACAAGATCGTGTGACACCGCTGAGGCGGTTGTTAACGAGATCATCGGCGGGAGTGTGGTGAAGCTATTAGTGTGCAAGCCGATGTTTCTGTCGAAGAACAAGTCGTCCATTTATTCGAAAGCGCCATTTCAGAATTGGGTGGGGTCACCGCACTAGTCAATAATGCTGGAATCGATCGTGAGGTCCCCATCGCAGAGATT
>JAOTYS010000325.1 GCA_029861795.1 Gammaproteobacteria bacterium
CCCGTACAGATTGGTCGGCATAACGGCCAGAAATTGCGTGCTGTATTGCCGATTATAGGACCAACACATCTCGATACCGGCTATTTTGGCGATCGCATAGGCGCGGTTGGTCGCCTCTAGTGGACCTGTGAGCAGGTATTCTTCCTTGATCGGCTGGGGACAGTCCCTCGGATAGATGCAGGACGAACCGAGGAACAACAGTCGCTTAACACCAGCCTTCCAGGCCTGATGAATGATATTTGTCTGGATAGCTAGGTTTTCGTGAATGAACTCCGCCGGGTAAGTGCTATTGGCGTATATCCCTCCTGCCTTCGCCGCCGCAAGAAAAATATACTCAGGCTTCGTGTCCTGGAAAAAGACCTGAGCGGCATGTTCATCCGTCAGGTCCAGTTCTTTGTGAGTCCGGAAGACGAGATTTTCGAAGCGCCCGGCTTGTAGTTGGCGAATCAGCGCAGAACCGACTAGCCCTTGATGACCAGCAACATAGATTCGAGCGTGCTTTGGCATGCCCTCATGGTTCGTTATTGATGGTTGGTGATTGGTCACTTTAGTAGTGATTGGTAACTGGTGACTAATGATCGGCTATTCTAGCGGTGATTAGTAATTGCTGATTCGTGGTTAGCTCATGTACTCACTGCCAGTCACTAGTCACGAGTTACAAGTCACCGATCTACTCGTGGTAATTGAATACCGAATACCCGTGTTTCTTCACGAGCGCGTCGCGCTCAGCACTCTTCAAGTCCTCGTGGGCCATTTCTTCTACGAGTTCGTTGAACTTTATCTTGGGGGCCCAGCTCAGTTTTTCGCGCGCCTTGGTTGGATCGCCGAGCAGGTTGTCAACTTCCGTCGGTCGGTAGTATCGAGGATCTATCTTTACAATTGTTTTACCAGGACTGAGGACCGGGGACTCAGACTCAGGACTATCCGTAGACACGGTACCTGAGTCCGTAGTATTTCGCCCTAAGTCCTCAATTACACCCACTTCGTCTGCACCCTTCCCCTTCCAGCGCAGGCTGATGCCCAACTCTTTGGCCGTTGCGTCGACGAACTCGCGCACACTGTGCTGCTCGCCAGTGGCAATGACGAAATCTTCCGGTCTGTCTTGCTGTAGCATCAGCCATTGCGCCACAACAAAATCCCTCGCATGTCCCCAATCACGCTGCGCGTCTAGATTTCCAAGATATAAACAGTCCTGCAAACCGACCTTGATACGTGCCAGCCCACGGGTAATCTTTCGGGTGACAAAGGTTTCTCCCCTGATGGCCGATTCGTGGTTAAACAAGATGCCGTTGCACGCGAACATGTCATATGCCTCGCGGTAGTTTACGGTAATCCAATAGGCATAGAGCTTAGCCACGCCGTAAGGTGAGCGAGGATAGAATGGCGTTGTCTCTCGCTGCGGCGTCTCGAGCGCTATACCGTATAGCTCTGACGTTGACGCTTGATAGAAACGGCTTTTCTTTTCAAGTCCAAGAATACGGATCGCTTCAAGTAGACGTAATGCCCCAAGCGCGTCCGAGTCGGCCGTGTATTCCGGTTCTTCGAAAGACACTGCCACATGGCTTTGGGCCGCAAGGTTATAAAGCTCATCCGGTTGCACCTGCTGCACGACATGGATAAGGCTGGTCGCATCGGTCATATCCCCGTAGTGCAGGATGAATCGCTGATCGGGTGCATGCGGGTCCTGATAGAGATGGTCAATACGATCTGTATTAAAGAGCGAAGCTCGGCGCTTGATACCGTGTACCTCATAGCCCTTCTCTAAAAGGAACTCGGCGAGGTAGGCGCCATCCTGCCCTGTGATGCCAGTAATTAGGGCCTTCTTAGTCATTCGTGATTGGTGATCGGCTGTCAGTACGGTTTGTATTCGTCGTACCTACACTGAGGCTTTACGGTTTCCTTCCTTGGCCACAGCGTTCGTAACCGCGGCAATGATCATGTCTTGGTCGGCTTTGCTAAGGTACGGATGCATGGGCAAACTCAACACCTCACCGGCTAGTTTTTCCGATACCGGCAGCCCACCGGGTGCCGTCGGGAATCCCTGATACGCGACTTGGCGGTGCAACGGGATCGGATAATAGATCGCCGTTGGCACACCTGATTCTTTGAGTTGCGCCGCGACATGGTCACGATTGTTCAGCCGGATCGTGTACTGCGCCCAGACACTGGTCGACCCCGCAACCACTACTGGCGTCTGTGCGATATCGGCCAAGGCATCATTGTAACGGTCCGCTACCCGTTGCCGCCACGCGATTTCTTCTTCGAATATGGCCAGTTTCTCCAATAAGATTGCCGCCTGCAGGGTGTCACAACGGCCGTTCACACCAATTCGCACGTTTTCGTACTTGTCCTTGCCCTGACCGTGAACGCGCAAGCTCTCTAGTATCTCGAGCGTTTCAGCGTCATCAACGAAAACCGCGCCGCCATCACCGTAGCAACCCAACGGTTTAGCCGGAAAGAAGCTGGTCGCAGTCATCGGCGCAAGCGTGCCCACGCGCTTTCCTGCGCGGGCGGCGCCAAAACTCTGGGCGGCATCGGCCAGCATGAACAGATCCCTGGTCTCGGCCAGCTCACCGATTGTCTCGTAGTCCGCCGGTTGCCCAAACAGATCCACCGGAATAATCGCTCTCGGTCGCAGCCCTTGCTTCGCCGCTTCGTCGATCGCCGATCGAAGACTGTCGATATCCATCAAGAATGTTATCGGATCGACGTCCACGAATACCGGTGTTGCCCCCAATAGTAAGACTACTTCTGCGGTGGCAACAAAGGTAAATGCGGGCACGAGCACCGCGTCTCCTGGACCTATAGCCTTCACCATTAATGGAAGTATCAGGGCGTCGGTTCCGCTCGCACAGCTGAGCACATGTCCCGCACCGCAGAACTCCGCAAGTCGTTGCTCAAGCAGTTGTACCTCAGGTCCCAGAATGTACTGGCCATGCGCTAGCACGCGCGCAATCGCGGCTTCAATCTGCGGTTTGATTCGTTCTTGCTGTGCTTTGAGATCGATAAATGGAATCATAGCTTCGTTATCCGTGACAGGAGTGGCAGGCGCAGACCAGAACTACTGCACACCGTAATAATCCTTATACCACTCAACAAATCGCGCCACCCCCGTCTCTACGGAAGTGGACGGTCTAAATGCCACGTCACTTTCAAGGTCGTCGACATTCGCATAGGTAGCAGGAACATCCCCTTCTTGCATTGGCATAAGATCCATCTTCGCCTTCTTACCTAAGCAATCTTCCAACACTTGGATGTATGTCATCAGCTCCACTGGTCGATTATTGCCGATGTTATAGATACGATACGGTGCGTAACTGGTAGCGGAGTCTGGAGTATCCCCGGACCAGCTCGGGTTTGGCTGTGCCGGGTGATCTATCACCCTTATCACTCCCTCGATGATGTCATCGATGTAAGTGAAATCACGAATCATGTTACCTTGATTGAATACCGGGATCGGTACACCCTCCAGAATACCTTTCGTGAATTTAAACAGTGCCATATCCGGTCGACCCCACGGCCCATACACGGTAAAGAAGCGCAGTCCGGTGCACGGCAGTTCATAAAGGTGTGCGTAACAGTGTGCCATCAGCTCGTTCGCCTTTTTGCTTGCGGCATAAAGCGATACAGGATGATCCACATTATCATGTTCAGAGAAGGGTAGCTTCGTATTGGCACCATACACCGAGCTCGATGATGCAAATACCAAATGTTTAACGCCGCTGTGACGACAACCCTCTAGCATGTTTCCAAAACCTACCAGGTTGGCATCGATGTAAGCATGTGGGTTATCGATAGAATAACGAACACCGGCCTGAGCGGCTAAATGCGCCACTGCATCAAACGCATTTTCTCGAAATAATGTTTCTAGATCCTTATGGCCTACAATATCCAGCTTGCGAAACGTAAAGTCTGAGTGGCTGCTAACACGAGCCACACGTGCTTCTTTGAGGCTGACATCATAGTAATCACTCAGGTTATCAATCCCGAGTACAGTATCGCCACGCTCGAGCAGCCGGGTAGCAAGCGCTGCACCGATAAAACCCGCCACACCCGTTACAAGAATGTTCATTTACGTCTCACGACTCACAATTCCAGGCACGCTACCGCCATGCCGAACACTTTTTCGTTCCGCACAGCGCTTTCACATGTCTCACCGATTCAACGCCTGGCGCGAATCAGGTGCGCAATTATTCCAACCGAAGTATGTCCGGCACCATCACACGTTCTTGCCCGACCCGTTCTATGAGTTGTTTGTGGCTAGCGCTAGGTGCCAGTAGATCGGTTAATACACACACATCGAAGGTTTCGATGCCATTAAGGTCAGTCCATACCTTTTTCCCGACAAACCGCTCGCGATCGGTACGCGGATCGTAGATTGCGACGATCTCGATTTGGGCTTCTGTCGCTTGCAGTGAGGCGATCTCCGCGAGATCAGAAATTCCACAAAGCACGACCCGCCGCCAGCCTCTGACAGCACACTGCTGGAAAACCTCGGCGCAGGAGGTGCTGGCCCGCCGGTAGAAAGCGAAGGAATAAGATAGGTATTTAGCGGTTAGTCTGCTCTTTTCGGCGAACCCCTTAGGAGTGAGATAGTAGAGGTAACGATTCGCCGGCGCCGCCTTAATCTTCACGTAGCCTTTGCGGATACAGCGCTTTAGATAGGAGTTGGCCAGCCCCAGGGCGACGCCCAGCTGCCGGGCAAGGTGGCGCTGGCTCAAATCACTCTGCTTGCCGATGGCATCCAGAAGCTCCAGGACAAGCTCGTCGTCGCGCTCACCTTTGGTGTTCATAGCATGAACACTATAGGCTAAGGGAGAGATCGTCAAGCGTGCGAAAATGACGATATGGTGATGTTGTGAGTGTCTACCGAATAGGCTCGATCGTATCTCGGGCAAGTTCTACCCGGGCCTGCTGGCCCAGGATCTCCAGCAACACCAGCACCCTATCCTTGGCCGACCGCGCCAAGTAGATGGCTTCGAAACCGGCCATCACGCCATCCGCAATACGTAATGACTCACCGGGCCGATAGGCATACTCCGGGAGTTGTTGGATCCCTTCGTCGTCAGCGCGCTGTTTGAGGTTGCTTATAAGGTCACCCGGCACCGGAGTCGGGAATTGCCCGAATCGAACCAGTGCGGTCACCCCCAAGGTCGACCTTATGGGCCCCCAGTCATCATGTTGCGAGTCCAAATGAATAAACAGGTACCGTGGAAACATGGGCTCAATGACCATTTTCGGCCTCCCTAGTCGCCGGCGCCGCTGTCGTGCTACCGGCAGGTAGGTCTCGAATCCCTGGCGTTCCAGGTTACACTTGGCAACGCCCTCTTGGCGAGGTTTGCAATACACCAAATACCAATTCTTAGTATCGCCTTGTTTCATGGTGAGCCAATCCGAGCTGATTCCCGCGTCCACAACTTTAAGTCTGCTCGATGGCCAGTTCGTGCAGGATCTCGTCCGGCGTGGCCGTGGTGGCACCAAGCTTACCGACCACCACCCCGGCCGCGATGTTGGCCAAGTGCAACGCGTCTTCCGGGCTGCCGCCGACGGCGAAGGCGCATCCTATGGTAGCGATAACGGTATCGCCGGCGCCGGTAACGTC
>JAOTYS010000029.1 GCA_029861795.1 Gammaproteobacteria bacterium
CGCCACTCGTGGCAAGATATTTCTTCCATAGGTGGTCGATGCAGCCAAGATATGCGTGTACCCATCTGCCACCGACACCACTACATCGGCGACATTCTCTGCCAGACCATCGGCGAAATGCGCGTCGTCCGCCACTAACACTCGCGCACAGTTCGGAATCTTGGCCGCCGCCGCAGCAATGTCTTGGCATTGATGGCCTACGACTAACAGAGCCAATTCACCGCCAAATGCTTGAGCCGCTGTGATCGTGGTCAGCGTGGCTTCAGAAACGCTTTTGTTATCGTGTTCAGCTAAGACAAGTACAGACATTTGTCGCCTCGTTAGTGAAATCGTCTCGGCCGCTGGGACGGACGCGAGCTAAATTACTTTTGCCTCGTTGCGAAGCTTATCCACCAATTCGGCCGCGTCGTTTACACGTACACCGGCTGAGCGTTGCGGTGGGTCGGTTACCTTGAGGGTCGTCAGGCGTGGACTGATATCTACATTGAGCTCTTCAGGCCGATATTGATCTATGGGTTTTTTCTTGGCTTTCATGATGTTGGGCAACGACGCGTAGCGCGGCTCATTAAGCCTTAAATCCACAGTCACAACCGCCGGTGGTTTTAGTGACAACTGTTCAAGGCCTCCATCCACTTCGCGGGTCACGCTTACCGAATCATTGGACACCTGTAATTTGGAAATAAAGGTTCCTTGAGACCAACCGAGCAGCGCCGACAACATCTGACCGGTCTGGTTGCAGTCATCGTCGACGGCTTGTTTGCCCAAAATCACAAGCCCAGGAGATTCTTTTTCGACTATCGCCTTAAACAGCTTAGCTACCGCCAAGGGTTCTGTGTCGCCTTCTGTAAGCACGTGAACACCGCGGTCTGCGCCCATGGCGAGCGCTGTGCGGATCGTTTCTTGCACGTTTGCCGGCCCCACGGAAACTGCAATCACCTCCTCAGCCTCACCTGACTCTTTCATACGCATTGCCTGCTCAACAGCGATCTCGCAAAATGGATTCATCGACATCTTAACGTTGGTTGATTCCACCCCGGATCCATCCGCACGGACCCGCACCTTGACGTTGGCGTCGATGACGCGCTTAACACCGACCAAAACCTTCATCGTTCTGTCCTGACTATTAATAAGATCGTCCACACGGCATCACAGGTCCGCAGCAACCCCTTGAGTGATAGTGTAACCAGGGCCTTTCGCAAAGGCCCGGTATGCTAGCGGCTTTCCGGCAGCGTCGCAATGCTGACATCACCAACGCTTAGACCAGGAATGCATTTTGCTGAGACCCACCTGTGGCCCTCGACAAAACCCCACCGTATCCATGATGATTTCAGATCCCAGTACCAATCCAGAGTGTACAAGCGTTAATGGCGCTAGCGCATATGGGGGGGTCGCGAGCTGACCAGACCGCCGATGCACCTCATCCGATACTTTTTGTTCTAACTAGGATTGCAGGAGTGTCTGGGCATGAGTGAACGTCGGGGACGAGGTCGAATCAGCGCACGCGACGCACGTCGAGAGCTACGAGCACGACCTCAGATCGCGCAAGTGCCTTATATCAAGCGCCAAGTGCCGATTTATGAGCTGGCCAGCGAAGAGGTGCTAAACATTGTCGAAAACAATGCAGAGACCATCTTGCATGAGGTAGGCATAGATTTTCGCGAAGACCCAGAAGCTCTACAAATCTGGAAAGATGCCGGCGCAGATGTGAAGGGCGACCGAGTGCGGTTCCCGAAAGGCATGTGTAGATCGCTGATTCAGGCCACAGCCCCAAAGGAATTCACCCAACACGCCCGCAACGCTGAGCGCAGCGTCCTGATCGGCGGCGATAATGCGGTGTTCGTGCCCGCCTATGGGCCGCCGTTTATTCGCAACCTAGAGGAAGGCAGGCGCTACGCCAACATCGAAGATTTCCGTAACTTCGTAAAGCTGACCTATATGTCGCCTTCGCTGCACCACTCCGGTGGCACACTTTGCGAGCCAGTGGATTTGCCGGTGAACAAACGCCACCTCGACATGGTGTACAGCCACATCAAGTATAGTGATAAGCCTTTTATGGGCTCGGTGACGGCGCCGGAACGCGCACAGGACACAGTAGATATGGCAAAGATCGTTTTCGGTGACGAATTTGTCGAAAGGAATACCGTCATTACGAGTCTGATTAACGCCAATTCCCCCATGACATTCGACGGCACAATGTTGGGAGCGGCTAAGGTCTACGCTCGAAACAACCAAGCCACCATGATCTCACCCTTTATCCTCGCTGGCGCCATGTCGCCGGTGACGGTGCTCGGCACTTGCGCCCAGTTGTTCGCCGAAGCCCTGGCGGGCATGGCATTTGTGCAGCTGGTGCGCCCGGGCGCGCCGGTGGTGTTCGGCACCTTTGGCAGCTCCATCTCAATGCAGTCCGGCGCTCCCACCTTTGGCACACCGGAGCCAGCCATGGTGTTGTTCATCTCTGCTGCGTTATCGCGGCGGCTGGGGGTGCCGTTTCGCAGCGGTGGCGGGCTATGCGCATCAAAAATCCCAGATGCACAAGCGGCCTACGAATCTGCTAACACTCTACAAAGCGCGATGCTTGCTGGGGTCAATTTCATGCTACATACCGCTGGGTGGTTAGAGGGTGGTCTGGTAATGGGATACGAAAAGTTCATCTTAGATGCCGATCAGGCCGGCATGATGCAAGTATTTCTCGGTGGCATAGATGCATCGGAGAACGGCCAGGCCATGGACGCGATTCGGGAAGTCGGGCCGGGACAACATTTTCTCGGATGCGCCCATACCCAAGCCAACTTTGAGACCGCTTTCTATCGCTCTAAGATTGCCGATAACAACAGTTTCGAGCAGTGGGAAGCCGACGGTGGTTTGGATGCGGCACAACGTGCACAAGAGATCTGGAAGCAAATGTTGAGGGAATATGAACCGCCCCCAATAGATCCGTCGGTTGACGAGGCCTTGTTGGCGTTCATCCAACAACGCAAGGACTCTTCCCCCGACTCGAGCTATTGACTCGCAGCCAAATTCGCCATTGGGCGAATCTTCTACATCGGTAATTGCAGATCGCCCTGAACGGCTGAATCCTCTCGTGCGGCGTCGACAGTGGTGTTTCGCGGTCGACCTGTGGCGGTAGAGACGATCTTGGATTCTACAAATATCTGACCACCACTAGGATCACGCACAACGCTATCGTTGCGCTCGGTCTTGGTCTGCACACGAGTAGCACCCGCACGCAGCGCTTGCTCTTGTGCTAAACGGCTAGTCTCATTGGTGGCATAGCTCGCCGCTTGCTCGAGCTCGGTAAATGTCTCGACGGTATTTGGGCCGTGGACTCGAAATTTGTCATCGCCAAACGGTGTGATAACTACATGCACTTTTTTCACCACTGCCCCCACCACTGCCCCAATGGCATTAGCTACTGATGCGTGCTCTATAGCACATAGCCGCGTGCCTAAGCGTTTGGCGATGACTGGGTAATAGGTGTCCACCGGTGCGCCAATCGCTGCGATAGGTTTGTTAAGCGTAATTTTCACATCTAGCAAGTCCCATTCCTCGATCATCCCCAACGCACGATCAATCAGCTCCCGCTGGGGTTGCGCTAGCTCACGAATAACTTGCTGCTTCTGTTCGGCTAAGGCGGTGATTACCAAAGCGCGGGCCGACTCCATCGAGACCCTATGCAACACATGTTCGCAAAACTTCGTCTCATCGCCCCATGGGCCTAGCGTAATGTTTTCCGCCTGGGCACGAAAAATCCTTGCGCCGAGACGAGCAGCCTCCACGCACCAGGTGTGCTGATGGTCTAGCACATGGGCGGCGTCACTAGGAGTGAAGCCAGCGACAGCCACCAGCCCTCGTTGCGCCAATTTGTCTAAGGGTCGTTCATAGGTGTGGTCTGGCAGTAAGTCCGCTAACGCCGTCGGTGCCCTATCCAAAGACTGCAATAGCCTGCGCTGATTCGACGACAAAACTATGTCCTGCGCCGGTTGACGCAAGCGCCATGCAAACTTTCCAAAGTAATCCTTGGCGCTTTGACGACTTTGCTCTTCGAGCAAATCGAGAATGCGTGGGAATTGTGACCCCAACAGACTCAATGGCACAACACGTCTCGGTCCGATCAGCAAGCCCTTGCGATGATCGATATGGATTTGGCTATCCCCCCCAAGTCCGAAAGTATGTACTTGTGCGGCCTCGACCATAGTACGCCACCCCCCCACAAGTGCACCGTCGCGATTGAGTACCGGCAATCCACCTCGCAACAAAGCGATGTCCGTGGTGGTTCCACCCATATCGCTCACAATCACGTCGTCCTCCCCAGAAAGATGGCGCGCGCCTATGAGGCTGGCAGCGGGGCCGGACAAGATTGTCTCCACCGGCGCGTGAAGGGCAACTTCGGCAGTGACCAGAGATCCATCACCCTTGACCACCATAAGCGGTGCTTTGATCCCCCGTGTGAGTAACATTCCTTCCACCGCCTGAATGAGCTGGGCCAGCAATGGGATTAGACGTGCATTCAGCGCGGCCGTGAGGGCACGTCGGGGAACGTCCAAGTTCGCACTCAACTGGTGTCCGCACGCGACAGGTAGACCAGTTTTGCGTTGCACTAGGTCGAGCACCGCCAACTCGTGAGCTGGGTTACGCACTGAAAAATAACCGGCGACGGCGAACGCACGCGCTGACGGTCCGTGTTCTGCGATGGCGCGCTCCAGTGCGGCCAAGTCTAGCGGTTCCTGTTCTTCCCCAGACGCGGTGTGCCCCCCCGCTAGAAAAACCGCGGGGTCACCGCCCAATGCATGACCCAGCCCAGCCCGATCCAGACTCTGCTTGGGACAGCCAAGCAACAACAGACAAATTGGACTGCCTTGTCCTTCAACAATTGCATTGGTAGCGAGGGTAGTCGACAGAGAAACCATGGTCACCGCGGCTGCGTTGTCCCCCAGAACCTGATCTACCGCTTGCTGCACACCTACCGCTAGATCGTCCTTAGTCGTCAGCGACTTTGACGAAGCCACGACCTGGTAGGACTCATCCAGCAAAACCGCGTCGGTATAAGTGCCGCCTGTATCGATTCCAAGAAAGTAGGACATTTCAGCCACAGAGCCTGGACGAGAACTTGCGAACGCTACCACCTTGCCCTGAGATTTGCATCAAATCATCGGCCTGCCACATGCTAAGGTAATTGTCGCCTGAGATTTGCATCAAATCATCGGCCCGCCACATGCTAAGGTAATTGCCAACTAGGTTTGCATCAAAGCGTTAACCCACAACATACAAAAACTAAACGCTGTTCCCGATATTGCAACAAGTTTGGCCGGATTAGCACCAGGCTTAACGGCAGTCGTGTTCAAATATAATTGTCTTTGGAATGAATCGCGTCATAGAATCCCAGATAAGTTTTCGGGCATGGATCGCGATCCCTATCATCCAAAGCTACCAGGATTCTCAACTATGTCTTATGCACCCAATTCCCTAGCCGCCAAAGACGTCACCTACGCACTCCACCCATATACCAACTTGGCACTTCATGAAGAGCGCGGCCCGCTCATCATGACTCGCGGTGAGGGTATTTACCTGTGGGATGAAGACGACAATAAGTATATAGATGGTCTCGCTGGATTGTGGTGTACCTCTTTGGGCTTTAGCGAGGAACGTCTAATCAAGGCGGCAATGCGACAATTGGGAACCTTGCCGTATGCCCACACTTTTGCTCATCGTTCCACTGTACCGGTTATCGAACTCTCCGAAAAGCTGATCAAGATCGCACCAAAACCCATGGCGAAGGTTTTTTTTACCAATTCCGGATCAGAGGCGGTGGACACGGCCATCAAATTTGTTTGGTATTACAACAACGGCCGTGGCAAACGCGAGAAGAAAAAAATCATCTCAAGGCGACGCGGCTATCACGGCGTGACTATTGCTGCGGGGAGTCTCACCGCGATTCCATTAATGCAAAATGATTTTGATCCCCTAGACCGAATGCTGCATACCGATACGCCCAATTACTATCGCTACGCGGAGCAAGACGAGACTGAGGAAGAATTCGCCAGTCGCCTGGCGGAAAATCTAGACAAGTTAATAACACAGGAAGGTCCAGATACCATTGGCGCGTTCATCGCGGAACCAGTGATGGGTGCCGGCGGCGTGATCCCTCCGCCGGCCAATTACTTTGAGAAGATCCAAGAAGTTTTAAAGCGCCACGATGTGTTGATGATCGCCGATGAAGTCATCTGCGGCTTTGGTCGTACCGCAAATATGTGGGGCTCTCAGACCTACGGGATTACACCGGACATCGTCACCTGCGCGAAGCAGCTGTCGTCCGCTTACTTGCCCATCGCAGCCGTGATGATCTCTGACAATGTTTATCAAGTCTTCGTCGAACAGAGTCGCAAGCATGGGGCGTTAGGCATGGGCTTCACCTATGGTGGCCACCCTGTATCCGCGGCAGTGGCGCTGGAAACACTAACCATATATGAAGAGCGTAATATCGTGGGAGACGTACGTAAAAAGACGCCGCGCTTTCAGGAACGACTACAGGCGTTGGGAGAACATTCGCTGGTAGGCGAAGCGCGCGGTGTAGGCCTCATCGGTGGACTAGAAATCGTGGCAAACAAACAAACTAAAGAGCTGTACCCACCGACTTTAAAATCCGCGCAGGTGATCGCCGATAAAGCACTGACCCACGGACTTATCGTTCGGCCGCTGCCCAGCGACACCGTCGGCATTTGTCCGCCACTCATCATCACTGAGAGCGAGATCGATGATCTTTTCGATCGCCTTCAGCTAGCGTTAGACGAAGCGCTACCTGTAATTCAAATCTAACTCTAAAGTTATCGTCACGATTCTCTCTGCTGACAACTGAAATGTTATCAGCATCGCTATCAACATGAGGTGAGTACATTCATCGAGTCGTTACGAATGTCGATACATTAGGCCGAGAGCTAGTCTGTGTTAACTCCTTCGGCATTGTGGATAATGCGCGCGAACATTTCTTAAACGGTGGCTGGCCAACGACATGGCAAGTTATAATCAAGCGGAGGAGTCGTTACGACGACGGCGTTATCTTAAACCACCGACTTAACAACACCGGGAGGCACCCGATGATTAAAGAATTCAAAGAATTTGTGATGCGGGGAAATGTAGTTGATATGGCCGTTGGCATAGTTATCGGTGCGGCGTTTGGCACCATCATCAAATCCTTAGTAGACGACGTAATCATGCCACCCATTGGTTTACTGCTAGGCGGCGTAGACTTCTCCGACTTGTTCATGGTGCTCAAGCAAGGCGCGACCGCTGCCCCGTATGCAGGCCTCGAGGCAGCGAAAGAAGCTGGGGCTGTCACCATCAACTACGGTGCGTTTATCAATACGATAATTACCTTCCTCATAGTGGCCTTTGCGATCTTTATACTCATAAGAAACTTAAACAAAATGCAAAAGCAAGAGGAAGAACCGCCGGCCGAGCCCCCTAAAGAAGAAGTGTTACTAACGGAAATCCGCGACATCCTCAAACAGAAGTAGCGCTTACGATTCAGCCAGATCCCGGCGGAGTCTTCCCCCACAGGGGCGTGGCTGATTGTTGCATGCGTTCACAGCCGTCTCAAAAGTTAGCCAGCACTGGATCGCGCTTGTCTACAGCCGTAGAATGAGCAGCGAGCATTTTTGGCCCGACGAAGGCAAATCTCGGAGATATCCGATATGAATATTACGTTGGTAGTGATCATAAATATCATCCTATTCCTAATCATCTGGTTTTTATGTGCGGGATCCTCACGTAGGCACTCTAGATTCGGCCATCAAGGCGTTGATACGGGCTCCACTGTTCACACTCAAGCCACAGGCCAGCGGGTCGGCGCTGCAACCAGCTCGAGTGATGCTCAATACACCCAGAGACCACCCGATGACTTGACCGTGATAAAAGGAATAGGAAAAGTCATTGAGAAGAGACTTCACGCGCTAGGCGTCACCACTTTCGAACAGGTCGCAAACTTCACACCCGCAGATATAGAACGCGTGAATCAAGTATTGGATTTCGCGGGAAGGATAGAACGCGAGAAATGGGTAGAACAAGCCAGAGAACTTACACGCTGAAAAACGCTTGGCAAGTCAGCTTGTTTGCAATAGCTGAGTTTGAAATACTTATCCATTAGATCAAAACTGGTGGTCATTCCAGGAATCCACCCACGCAGAAAATCACAAGTCCCGTCAGGACGTCCATACTTCTCAAATCCAATTCGAAGCTCCTCACGAAACGCACGATCGCACTCACAATTTGCGAACCCGTTCGTTTCATAGCACTCCTCGTGATGCTTACAGGCGGCATCGACATAGTCCACCGGTTCAGGCGTGGCATTTTTTTTTTGGATGACCGGGGCCACACCAGTTCCCGCACACTGGCAGTACTCCCCGGTCGTCCTTACTCAAACCTACGATCGTGACCCAAGACACCAGCATGGGCAAACAAACAGCGATAAGTGCAACTTTTATTGTTGATGATGCCTTCCCCGTCGAGCCCAGTGGTCGTATGACAAACATAACCTGAAGCGCCGTGCGGTGGATTCGGATAAAACATGCAGCCACACCCCGCTCGACATCGGCAGTAACAGCGTTGTGATTAGCGGCTTCTAGCTATACTTGTCACGCAGTTTCTTCTTATCGATCTTACCCACGCTGGTCTTGTCGATCTCGTCGACAAGAATTACACGATCGGGTACCGCCCAAGGCGATATCGCACCGGCCTGCGCTCGTTGTCGAATCAAATCCTTAAGGTCATCCTCAGTGACATCCGACGAGGCAGGCTTCGGTACTACCAGCACCAACGGTCGCTCTCCCCATTTGTCGTCGGGAATGCCGATCGCCGCGACCTCGTTCACCGCAGGATGCTCCGAAACAATATCCTCCAACATCAACGATGAAATCCACTCACCTCCTGTTTTGATGACATCCTTGATCCGATCCGTTACCTTCAGCCAACCATTGTCATCAATATTGCCAATATCACCGGTGTGCAAGTAACCGCCCCGCCACAACGCGTCCGATGTCTGGGGATCTTTGAGATAGGCTTGCGTTAACCAGGGCGAGCGCACCACCACCTCCCCCGTGGTCACACCATCATGGGCTACCTCGTTCATATCCTCGTCGACCAAGCGCAGGTCTACAAGCGGCAGAGCACGACCCGCCTTACATCGAAGCTCAAGCTGTCGCTCCATTCCTTGTTCCAGCATAGATGCATCGAGCTGAGCAATCGTCAGTACCGGGCAGGTTTCCGACAGGCCATAGCCGCTCATTACGTCGATACCTAATTCCGTGGCTCGCTTCGCCAAGGCTTTGGGCATCGCTGATCCCCCGATGATGACTTTCCATCCACTCAGATCGATGCCCTGGATCGCGGGACTGCTCAATAACATGTGCAAGATGGTGGGAACACAGTGCGAAAATGTGACCTTTTCGCGTGCAATCAATTCGAGCAGTTTCTCAGGCACATAACGACCTGGATAGACCTGCTTTACCCCCATCAGTGTCGCCACATAGGGAATGCCCCAGGCGTGTACATGAAACATCGGCGTTATCGGCATATACACATCGTCGCGGTGAAATCTACCGTGCCCTCCCCCTGTACCCATGCCTGACATAGCCCCCAACGTATGTAGCACCAATTGTCGGTGACTGTAATAGACTCCCTTGGGATTGCCGGTAGTGCCAGTGCTATAAAATGTCGTCGCCCGGGTATTCTCATCGAAATCACTAAACTCGTAGCCCTCGTCACTTGAGGACAGCAATTGTTCGTATTCCGCCGCAAAGTCCAATCCGATATCGGGCGGTGAATCGCTTTGATCACTAAGCAAAAGGAACTTAGCGGAACGCGCAATTCTATCTTTGATCTGCTCGAGAATAGGAAGGAAGTCTGTGTGGACCAGGATGAAGTCATCCTCAGCGTGATTAATGGTGTAGAGAATCTGCTCTGGCGACAGTCGAATGTTCACCGTATGCAGAACTGCACCAATCATGGGTATGGTAAAGAAACACTCGAGATATCTATGACTGTCCCAGTCCATGACCGCTACAGTATCACCTGACTTTAAACCGAGACCGGCAAGGCCGCTTGCAAGCTGACCGATGCGACGACGAAGTGTGTTGTAGTCATAGCGATTGAGATCTGCGTAAACGATCTCCTGGTGCGGTGTGTTGATCAGCGGAGTGTGGAGCAAGTGCTTGATCAGTAGAGGATGCGAATACGCTGAAGCGGCAGGTTGTAATGGTATGCCAGACATAGAGTCAGCTCCCGATGGTACGTCTTTGGATTTGAGGGATCATATTGTAGTGCATGCTCGCTATTTGTGAGTCTCGAAATAAAGGACCTGTGCGTCGCCTTTGTTTTCTCAGAGGTCGGTGAAATCGATCACGACTTAGTACCTTGCAAACCAGACGCGCTAAACTAGCAGTTGCCGACATAAGACATGTAAGCGACGTGATCAACTTCCAACGAGAGTATCCGTTTACATACGGTGTTGTTGAAACCATGACACCTATGATACGACGCGTGGTGGCGCGCAATCCTAGCCCATTCACTTTTCACGGCACCGGCACATATATTGTCGGTCATGGCCGGGTGGCGGTGATCGATCCCGGTCCCCTATCAGAAGATCATGTAAACGCAATTTTACGTGGACTCGCGAACGAAGAAATCACTCACCTGTTGGTCACACATACACACCAGGATCACTCTCCGGCCTGTCGCCCGCTACAAGCTCTCTGTGGTGCCAAGTCCTACGGTTTCGGGCCCCACGGTGCCGGCAAACTTGAGGTCGGAGTAAAAGTCGAGGAAGGAGGCGACATGGAATTTGTACCGGACGAGGAAGTACGAGATGGAGACATCATCGACGGGGGACAATGGTCGTTTGAATGTGTGTACACCCCGGGGCACACGTCAAATCATGTCTGCTACCAACTACGAGAAGAAAAAGTGTTATTCACTGGGGACCACGTAATGGGGTGGTCAACCAGTATTGTGTCGCCACCTGACGGTGACATGGGAGATTACATGAGCAGCCTTAAGTTACTGCTTGAACGCGACGATTCGGTGTATTGGCCAACCCACGGCCCTGCGATCGATGATCCGAAACCTTTTGTGCATTCTTTCATCGAGCACCGTGAACAGCGTGAGCACCAAGTCATCAAACACTTAGAAAACGGTTTGCACAACATTATTGATATGGTTCCGTTGGCGTACCACGATTTGCCCGCGACGATGCATCCGGCGGCGGCCCGTCAGTTATTTGCGACCATGATCTATCTAGTAGAGAGAGGCCTAGTCACAACCGAGCAATCGTTATCGGTAGACGCCCAATACTCCCTGGTTCGTTGAGTTATGAGAACTATTCAGGCTAGTGCCGTGTTACGGACCAGCTGCCACCACCATTGGCGCCCGAATTAGCGAGGCCTACTTTCGATCCAAACCGTTGATCCAAACTCTTCATCCAGCTACCCAATAGCGACCCACTGATGGGCTCGCTAATGTAAAACCCTTGGGCGACGTCGCAACCCAAGTCTTTGAGTCTAGAGTACGTAACTCTGTCCTGGGTACCCTCGCTGATGACTTCAAGCCCAAGGTGGTGAGCAAGATCGATTATGGCCCGCACGATCTTTACATACTTGGTATTGTTGGTCATATCCATCACAAATCGTTTATCAATTTTCAGTTCGCTAATAGGCAAATCCACGAGATACGACAAGGACGAATAGCCTGTGCCGAAGTCGTCGATGGATAGGCGCACCCCCATATCAGCCAGTCTACGCACCATTTGCAGCGCACGTTCTTGATCCAACATGATGCTGGTTTCTGTAATCTCCAGCACGAGCTTCTTTGGAGAAACATTTTTTGACTCCAGCAGTCCGGCGACAAGATCGATAAGATTGGGATCGCCCAAGTCCTGGGCTGAAATGTTGACCGCTACAGTCAACTCCATGCCTTCTTCCTGCCACGCTGCAGCTTGGGACAAAGCATGTTCAAGCACCCACACAGTCATGGGTTTAATCAACCCGGAGCGCTCAGCTAATGTCACGAATTCATCGGGTGGGAGCGGTCCATGCTGTGGATGTCGCCAACGAATTAATGCCTCCGCACCGGTGATGGCGGTGGACTTCAAATCGACCTTAGGCTGATAGGCCAACTCAAGCTGGTCGGATTCAATAGCCTGACGCAGCTCACCCATTAACGTCAATCGACGGGAGCTATGGCTATGCTTATCTGCATCATAGACCAAGAAATCCTCTTTATAGTTCTTGGCCAAATACATCGCGACTTCAGCGCGCTGGATCAAGCTATCCGCATCCGAACCGTGATCCGGAAAGATACTGATCCCAACACTGGCCTGTACATCCAAATTCATCCCCTCTAGGGTGAATGGTGTGCGCAACGCCATGGCGATTCGTTTTGCAACTTCTACCGCGTCCTCAGTAGAAGAGATTTTGGACAACAGAATGCCGAACTCATCACCTCCGGTACGCGCCACCGTATCTGTATCCTTGACAGTTCCTTTTAAGCGCATCGCAACTTGATTCAGCAACTTGTCTCCACTGTGGTGACCGAGAGCGTCATTAATCTCTTTGAAGCGATCAA
Source organism: Gammaproteobacteria bacterium (assembly GCA_029861795.1). The sequence continues at coordinate 12,610 of JAOTYS010000029.1, forward strand.
GATCCAATATCAAAAATGCCGATTGAGACCGATCTGCTTGTGCGAAGTGCAAAGCCTGAGACAGGCGGTCGTGTAGCAAGACACGATTGGGCAGCTTGGTCAAGGCGTCATGAGTGATGTCATGCATTGCCTGCTGCTCGATGGCCATTGTCTTCGCTCTCAGATCTTGCGTCTGATCGATGACCATTGCGCCCGCCTCGTAAGCAATCATGGCGCTGACGTACTGTCCCCAAAAAGCGAAAACGAATGGCATCAGATCGAGTAGCCACAGAGTGGGATTCGAGAACTGAGCGCTCATGATCCCACCAAGACCGATGTGGCCGTTCTCGTAGTAACTAACAAGCGCTGTAGCGACCACAATTGCACCGATTCCAATAAGCGAACCCTGGATGGCGCGCTTACTGGCGTTGGCCCGTAACAGCTTAACGTTGTTTGTGAGGGTGTGGGAGATTTCCACCGCCACTGAGAGCCCCCCAAGAAGCTAACTTAAGGTAGTTTGAAGATGCGCCCTGTTGCCAAGGGTCGCCCGTTCTGTAGTGTCCTTAAGACTTACACTTACCATAGCAGTTAGCGCAGCCTCTACTAATTTCTCTTAAGGAACGGTCACTTACCGGCGACGAACGGTGGTTTATTGGTGGCGGTTTTACACCACCGAATCAGCCGTGAACGATCTCTGTGCCGAAGCCGAGATTCAATGCCTTACGATGGGCCACTACAGCAATAGCAGTATCCTGAGCGCCTGTACCAGTAAGATCACATACGGTTATCTGATCGGCACTGGTTCTGCCGAGGCTTGTTCCCGCGACCAACTGCCCGATCTCGACGGGAGAAAAGCCCTCACTCACTGTTCCGCACTCGATGGCGTGATGCAACTCACCGAGATGTGCGCTTTGCGATGTACGGTCGCATACAAACAAATTCGCGCTCGCAACAATCTGCGGATCCAACTCGTTTTTGTCCTCCGCATCCGAACCCATCGCAGTGATATGCAAGCCCGGGTGTAAGCAATCTGCGGAGATAACCGGATCTTTAGCAGGCGTGGTAGTGACCACGACGTCGCTCTCAGCGACTACGTTCTGCGCGACATCAACAACCACTGTTTCTACAGGTAACTTATTACCCATTTCTTGGGCATAGCGTTCAGCCTTCGCCCGATCACGTGCCCATACCAATAGCCGCTTGTAGGGCCTCACTAAATGCAATCCCTGCATCTGCAAACGAGCCTGGGTACCAGCACCGATGACGCCGACTGTTGTGCACCGTTGGGGCGCCAAGTACTTTGCAGCGACTGCACCCGCTGCTGCGGTTCTAATGTCGGTGAGATAGCCGTTGTCCAGTAACAGTGCCTCAGTCTGTCCGGTCTTGGCACTGATCAGCACCATTAACCCGCTTACGCTTGGCAAACCCAGCGAAGGATTATCAAAGAATCCTGGACTGATTTTCACTGCAAAACTGTCGAAACCACGCAGATATGCAGTTTTAACATCAACCTCACCATTGTGCTCCTTGATATCCAACCGCAGTATGGGCGGCATAATCGCGTCCCCTTTGGCTAGCACAGCAAACGCATCAGCCACCACCTGTATTGCCTCGGAATCCAGATCTATACACTGACGCAGCTCGGACTCGGTTAATATTACCGTTCGCATCACTTACTCCAGCTAACCATTGTCGTGGACAATCTTAGAGAATGTTGTCATATCCACATTACTTCCGCTCAGAACACACACTACATTACCCTTGATTCCCGTTGTGCGCCCGCATAACAGCGCAGCCACGCCCACTGCCCCACCACCTTCTACTACCAAGCGCTCGTTCCAATAGAGGTACGTCATCGCTTGCGCGATTTCCTCCTCGCTTACCAACAAAGTTTCGTCAACGTATTTTGACACTAACGAAAACGTGTATTGATTGTTTAGTCCAATGCCGCCACCGAGACTGTCAGCTAGTGTCTCCGTTTCCTCGACCAATACCGGCTTACCGGCCCTCAGGCTATGGTACATGGCAGGGCCCCGCTCCATGGATACGCCGATTACGCGGATGCTCGGATTCGCCGCCTTTAACGTCAGGGCGATGCCAGAAATCAAACCGCCACCAGACAATCCTGCCAACAGACAATCGATTTTCGGCAGATCTTCCAGCAGCTCCAATCCGATCACGCCTTGCCCTGCAATCACGTGAGGATGATCGAAAGGGTGAACGGAAATCATACCCTGCTCCGCCGCCAGGCGATCGGCCTCAACCTCGGCCTCGTCCTGCGAGTCTCCGACGATTCGGATCTCCGCGCCGAGGTCCTTGATGGCACGAAGTTTGTTTTCCTTTACTAGCTTGGACATGAATACCGTCGCGTGCACGCCCACGCGTTTGGCCGCATAGGCTACAGCTCGGCCGTGATTGCCAGTGGAAACAGCCACAACACCACGCCTGCGCTCGTCCTCGCTTAAGTGCATTATGCGATTGGTAGCGCCGCGAATCTTAAACGCACCGATATCGTGTACAGTTTCAAGCTTGAGCAACACCGAGGCACCGGTGCGCCGAGACAACTCCGATGAGGAAATCAAAGGTGTGCGTTGAACCCAAGGCGCGATCGTGCGTCGCGCCTGATATACGTCGCGTAACGTAACGCTGTCATCCATCTGCAGGTGTGGGATAGTCGTTAGCGATCACCCCGACACAGTCCCCACGCTTTATTAAGCCGGGCGTGTAGCGACAGACTAAGGTGCCTGAACGCTCTGCCTTGTATTCCACGTGTTCGCGCTCAGGTGTTTCAAAGAAATGAACACGCCCAATGGGAGTACCTATGGAAACCTCTGCCCCGAGGTCCACAAGATTCTCATAGATGCCGGTTTCATCGGAGACGACAAAAGAGTTGCCCTCGGGAGTGTGCATCACCCGAGTGGGTGTTAAGCCCAATTCCTCGCGAGTGATCAACGGCTCATTCAAAACTCCGAAATGAGATAGCATATTGTGAATGCCGCGATCGGCAGTAGCCACTGTCTCGGTGGTAACGGTTCCGCCACCACCGAGTTCGGCAGAGATAAACACCTTGCCCATCTCTTCCACAGCGGTGTCCAACATGCCATCGCTATCGAGCTCTACCAGAACCAGGCCCAGCGGGGCCCCAAAGACTCTCATCGCAGCCAACGTTCGCTCCATCATCGCGCGATCCTCTAGTTCATGAATCACAGCGCAAGGCACCAATGTCATGCTCTTGCCTCCGGCGTGAATGTCCACTACCACATCTGCCAACGGCAAGACTTCGGTGTACACATAATGCGCAATCATGGACGTCACAGTGCCCTCGCGCCGACCAGGAAACACCCGATTCATGTTCAGCCCATCAATGGGTGACAAACGTGTCCCAGCTTGTACGGCAGGAAAATTGAGCGCCGGAATGACAATTACACGCCCGTTGATTCGTGAGGGCTCCAACCTACGTACAAGTTTAAGCAAACCGATTGGCCCCTCATACTCGTCACCATGATTGCCTCCGGTGAATAGTATGGTTGGACCGTTACCGTTCTTGATAACGATCATCGGCATTCGTATTGATCCCCACGCCGAATCATTGCGCGAGTATGGGATATTCAAAAAACCAAACTGCTTTCCATCAGCATCGAGATCAATATCCGAGATAATGCGGGATGGTTTCGAACTCATGGGCTTTGTTCCGTAATTAGATCATGCAGAAGATTGGAGTGGGGTCTGTAGTGTCATTGATTTATCGCGCAATGGCAATCGACACATTACGATCGATTTCGCGGCACACCACTTACGATGACTTGAGATCTCACGGCGTAGCGCTGTACATGCATCAACGAACACGCGATATCCTTGCTTGATATCGTGACGCCGTGACCGAGCAAAGCAGCGCACATGACGGACAGGGCCGGCGCTACGGCAGACCGAGTCCAAGAATTGAAGTTTGATCCTTGACACCACACCGCAACGACGATATTTAGATACCAACCCTTAAACGCACATGCGTCAGGAGCACAATATGGCTGTAAAGATTCGTAAGCTTGTCAAATACATTGACGAGACACGCATCGAAGGCGGTCGACCTGCCGATCGTCCTCTAGAACTAATGGCAGTGGCCGCCGTTATTCCGAATCCGTGGGCCGGTCAAGAGTTTGTGGAAAATCTCAGGCCGCAAATTCTGTCGGTGGCACCAGCACTCGCTGACGTCATGGTGCCCGAATTAGTGAAGCTTGCCGGCTCCGGCGACCGTGTAGAAGCCTATGGCAAGGCGGCGGTGGTTGGTATGCATGGAGAAGTTGAACACGCTTCTGCAATGATTCACACCTTGAGGTTTGGTAATAAGTTTCGTGAAGCGGTAGCAGGCACCAGTTTCTTGAGCTTCACCAACAAAAGAGGGAGTCCCGGATGTACCATCTCAATCCCGATGGTACACAAGACCGATGACGGTCTACGATCACATTTCTTGACTCTCGAGTTCACCGTAAGTGACGCACCCGGAGCGGATGAGATTCTTGTAGCGATCGGCGCAGCCACTGGCGGACGCATGCATCCACGGATCGGCGATCGCTACCAAGACATGCAAGAGATGAACAACGAGGGATGAACTGCCACCGTAATACATCTCTGTCCGATCCAAACTGGAGACAGTTTTACCGTTCGAGCTGACAGCATCGAGTAATAATATGGATAAACCATCGCCGCGAATCTTTGCCTGCAGTAGCCGCAAAGATGGGCCCAAGGTCGAGCCCATTGTCAAGTTGTTGAGGACGACCAAGGTGAACGTAACCTTGCGCTCACCTGCCGGGTCGTGGCGCGTCCGCGTGATGACATCCATCGATGATGGTGATGTCTTCGTGCTTTTTTGGGATAGATCAGCGGCTAGGAGTGACGAAGTACGAAGACAATATGAAAGAGGACTAGGACTCAACAAAGAAGTAGTGCCGGTTTGTCTCGACGACACTCCACTTCCAGACGAACTTGTAGGATTTCAGGAGATCGAATTTCCTGATGTTCCGCTTAGTATGGAGCCTCCCGATCAAGAGCAAATATATGCAGCAGCCATTCTACAGCGTGTTTTTCAACTTCATTTCTCTAATAAGCTCTATCTTAAAATGGACTCTTGGTTGAGCATTGGAGGCGGCTACCGGGACCAAGATTTACAGAATCGGGACTCGCTAATCACTTTACAGAGCGAGCGTGAAAGTGGATTTTCGATTCAGAGTTCCAAGGACTTTTTAAGATAATCATTAAACTTGCTAGTGGCTCGACGTTGATAGAAACGAGCTTGCTCATGAAACGGCATCCTGTTGCGACGATACCTAAAATAGAAATGTAGGTTCGCCTTCACAGAACAATCTTCTGTGCGCCTAAAGACGCACCTACCAGAGGCATCACTAGGCTTCAATAACTTTGTCGGCGCATTAATTCACAAATAGTTCACACCACTTATCGATCGGCGTTATGTCCCCTCGAACTCCATCAAACAGGTGACTGTCTTACCCGTTTCGGTCAACCAACGCTCACCACCCAGGTTAGGCAGATTGATCACAACGCTGACACCGATCACACTCGCACCCGCACGCTCTAACAGCTGGATCGCAGCATGGGCGGTCCCGCCGGTCGCTATTAGGTCATCCACCAGTAGGACTTGTTCCCCCTTAGACACCATGTCCGTGTGTATCTCTACTCGATCGGTGCCGTACTCCAGCTCATAGTCCTGACCGATCGTCTCCCACGGGAGCTTGCCCTTCTTGCGAACGGGAACAAACCCAACCGAGAGTTGATGAGCAATGGCACCTCCCAATATGAACCCTCGCGCCTCTATTCCCGCCACCTTGTCGATTCTCAAGTCCGCATAGGGTTGCACCATTTCGTCGACGGTCTTGCGGAACCCACGTGCGTCCTTCATCAGGGTAGTAATGTCCCGAAAGATGACACCAGGTTGCGGATAATCCGGAATAGAACGAACGAGATCCTTAAGCTCCATCAACACTCACCACGCTTGTGACAAGGAGGATGCAACACAGAACGCACCTACCGCATTGTACTCTAGGGAGTATCTATTGTGAGGTTTTATTCGCGCGAGCAATGATACTCGAGGGCGCGGCACTTAAAGTCGCCTAAAAGGCGTTTACCATGCATGCGGGAATGCCATCAAGCAGGCGCATCGACCGCCATACCTACATCACGCCTCGTATCATCGATATTTTCTAATGCACTCGATTGGGTCAATGCCTCGAGTTCATCCGGCACTTGTCTCTCTTCGGGAATAGCAAAAATGCCCATTCTTAGCAACTTCTGCCCAACATCAGAGCTTGCGACAACGACAGCAATCGGTGTCGACAGTAACAGCCCAAATAAAAGCGGCGAGAACCACCACACTAATGCGGGCGTCACGGTCATTACGATGACACCAATAAGCGCCCCCAGAACGAACTGCCACCTAAGGCGCGAGAACACGTCCAGAAATGCAATAGTGCGATTTACTCTCGCTTGAGACCTCCACTCCACCGATCGTCCGGACAGAATAGAGGTAACAAACATCAAATGGAAAACCATCATCGCAGGTGCCAACAGCGCGGAAAATAGGATGTCAACAATCGTACTGAGCAGAACTCTGGCAGAACCGCCAAAGGCCCGCCGCCGATCTCGTTTTAACAACGCCAACACCATGCCCAATATCTTAGGCGCCAGCAACATCAATATGGTGATCACAAACAACAGAATCGCTTCGCTCGATTTGATGATGGGCCACATCGGAAACAGGCTAAAGTCTGCCCCGAAGTACAACGGGGTAATCGAGCTTTGGTGCACCAATCGAATCAACCCGAACATCAACAGTAACACCCAGATGGGTGACGCGAGGTAGGCGAGCACACCGATGACAAAGTGTATCCGGCTGATCGGATGCAATCCCTTGGCAAACAAAAGTCGAAGATGTTGTAGGTTGCCCTGACACCAGCGCCGATCTCGAATAACATGATCAAGCACGTTGGTAGGTGTCTCTTCGTAGCTGCCGCTAGCGTCTGGAAGATGCCAAACCTCCCAGCCGGCGCGTCTCATGAATGCGGCCTCGACAAAATCGTGACTCAGTATCGCCCCACCGAATGGCGGTCTTCCTGACAGAATCGGTAGCTGACAATGTCGCATGAAAGGTCTGATCCGGATAATGGCGTTGTGTCCGAAATAATTCCCGGCATCCAGTTGCCAATAGCTCTGGCCGGTCGTCAACATTTCAGAGCAAAGCCTACAGCCGAACTGAATCAAACGTGCAAACGCCGTGATGTGATTGACCGGCGTGGGCACTGTTTGAATGATCCCCGCATTGGGATTGGCCTGCATCAGCCGAGCGAGCCGCACCAAAGTGTCACCTGACATCACACTGTCCGCGTCCAACATGACCATGAAATCGAAACACCGTCCCCACTGCTCACAAAACTCCGCGATGTTGCCGACTTTTCGACCGGTATTATGACGTCGTCTACGATAGCTCAACAGGTGACGGGCGCCAAGTCGTGCCCGCAACTCCTGCCAGCGTCGATGCTCATCTGCGGCTAACTCAAGATCATCAGAGTCGCTCAGAACAAAAAAACTAAACGCGTGAGCTTCTCTCGTTCCCTGCAAGGACTTAATAGAGTTCTCAAGACCTGTGAACACGCGTTCGGGGTCCTCGTTATAGATCGGCATCACCACGGCAATGCGCGCGGTGAGTGGTAACGAGTAATCCACCGATAGTGGCGCCGCAAAGGCAATGGGGTCTTTTGCGATCAGTCGGATCGCAAACCCAAAAACGCTCAACCAAAAAGACCAGCAAATCCAAACGAAACAGGGCACAAACAGGAACAGAATAATTAGCTCTACCGCGTTCATTCCGTCGATGTTCAGTATGTCGAACATCGCATATGCACCGGCAATCACACTTAGCATCACGGGAATGCCAAAAGAAAGGCGTCTCACAAATGGTCTTGGCCTCACCGGAGTTCTAGTGTCCATCAAACTACTGACCTCTGCGGTCGCAACATGCCTATGCACTCCATAGATAAGTCCACGTCTCTGTTAAAGCGTGACCGCGAATTCTCAAAAAACAACGCAGGTCGGCTCCCCTC
>JAOTYS010000326.1 GCA_029861795.1 Gammaproteobacteria bacterium
ACTTCGGCGATGAGCCTAGGTCCCATCATGGCAGCTGACAGGGATATCCCAGCGCCTATTAACGGAGTCGAGATCTCTTTATTGTGAGATTTCAGCCTGGAAAACGCCACAGTGACTGCGGTGGATGAAGTTAGGCCACCCAGGGCAGCGGTCAGAAGCAATCCAATGCGACTCCCGAAAATCCGTGTCGCAAAATATCCCAGGTAAGAGACACCTGCGATTAGTAATACTAATAATCCAATTGTGCGGGGATTGATTGCGCCCCCCGGGCCTAATTGTGTGTTGGGAAGTAACGGGATTGCTACGATTGCAATCAATAGCAGTTGGATTGTCGCATCTAGTTCGGTCTTTTCTAGTCCTCTCACATAGCCGTGAAGTTCAGTTTTGAATCTGAGGATTGCTGCTGTAATCGCAGCGAACGCGAGCGATTCGATCTTATAGCCGATTCCAGCGAGAGCCCCTAAGGCGAATACCAATAGCAACGATACTTCCGAAGTAGTTCCATAATCTCCTGACTTCGTAGCATTAAGTTTGTAAGAAACGTAAACAACGCCAGCCAATCCTAATAACAAGGCCGGCGAGAAAAGCGGACTTATATTTCTACTTATAATTACTGATACGCCACCCAATAAACCCACTACAGCAAACGTACGCAGACCCGCGTCTAACTTTGGATCAGCAGAGGTTTGCGCTTTCCATTCTCGTTCAAGGCCAAGTATTGCGCCTACCGCAAGTGCTACGAGCAAATTTATCGTAATATCTATGTCCATGTTGATTGCCAGGTGACAAGATTCGCCAGGAGCTAAGCTATCCGCTATGTGACCTTGCGCCTACACTTCTGGTGGTTTGGGTATGAACCCCTCCCGTATCAACATTTGGGTCGCATCGCGGGCTGCTCGAATAGTCTTTACGGCCTGTGAGTAGAGTGTTGCCTCACTCGCCGATAGTCTCGCCACGCCTTGTTGTTGCGCCGTCTTCGCTGCCGCAACTGCCGTTTGTGCATGTGCCTTCCATTCCTCCATCCGTGGCAGAATGTCGTCTTCGTGTATCTGTCTTTCCTGAGCATATTGAGCAAGTGCGTCTGCTACAGCGATGGCCATTTCATCCGTGATTGTGCGGGCACGCACATCGAGTACGCCGCGGAACATTCCGGGAAACACCAGGGAGTTATTTAGTTGATTGGGGAAGTCACCCCTTCCCGTCGCCACTATTTTTGCTCCGGCTGCTTTGGCAGCCGCAGGCCAAATTTCTGGAACTGGGTTGGCGCACGCAAATACGATTGCATTTTCATTCATTGCTTCGATCCATTTACCTTTGATCACATCTGGGCCTGGGCATGAAAAGGCAATACACATGTCCGCCCCTTGGAGGGCTTCGGCGATACCACCCGTTACCTTGGCAGGATTGGTCTCGACGCAAACGCGCCACTTATCAGGAAAATTCTGCTGGACTCTCTCGATATCGCTACGCCGCGAGTGCAGCGTGCCCTTGCTATCGCAGGCGACGATCTGGGCTGGATCAACGCCACTGGTTTTGAGCAAACGATAGGTGGCAACGTTGGCTGCACCCATCCCGACCATCGCGATCTTGATGTTGGTAATGTCTTTGCCGACAACTTGTAACGCATTCACACACCCGGCCAGGGCGACTGTGGCCGACCCTTGCTGATCATCGTGCCACACAGGAATCTTCATCTCTGCTCTCAGTGCATCCAAGATGCGGAAACACTTTGGCTGGCATATGTCTTCGAGGTTAATGCCGCCGAAGGATGGCTCGAGCAATTTCACCGTAGCAATGATCTCGTCTGGATCCTTGGTCGCCAAACAAATCGATATCGCATCTACACCGCCGAGATACTTAAATAGTAGGGATTTTCCTTCCATTACTGGCAACCCTGCCTCCGGACCAATATCGCCCAGACCAAGCACCCTGGTTCCGTCCGACACGATGGCGATGGTATTGCCCTTGTTGGTATGTTCGTACACCAGATCCGGTTCATGCTGGATTGCTTTGCATGGTGCAGCTACGCCGGGGGTATACCAAACAGAGAAATCGCTAGAATCCCGAATAGCACATTTAGGCATTACCTGAACTTTTCCTTTGAAAAATTGATGCAAATACAACGGATCACGATTGGGCGGGTTTGCGCTAGACATTGCCATATTCCACCTTGTGCTGGCTGCCTCAGGGTATTGCTACGCCGTCCGTGGGTGTACACAATCTCTTCGTTATTTCACCAGTGTGGTGTGACACAGTTCTATCGAGTGACGCAACGAAAAACATCGAAAGTCTGTTTGCCTTGCTCGATTTCACCGACAGCCACCACAGTGTCACCATCAAGGTCGGGCGCGCTGTTTCTTGCAAGCACCTCGAGCTCTTTCTTAATCTTGGCCGCTTTGCGTTCTATAGGGCCTATCTTCGATAACAGAGATACGGTAGTTTGCCCTTTTTTATCACAGTTCTTGACCTCTTCGATACTAAGCACTCGTATCTTCTCTCCCTCGGTCGTCAGTCGAACCCAACTACAACTTGTTAAAGCAAGGAGTAACGCGACTTCCAGTAGACAGCGGTATGGGGAGGTCTGCATATAGAGTTGATTTGAGATTGTTCTCCAATGCACGCCAGTCTATCGCCGCTACGGCGACCCGTACTGATCTGGATCAACCGCAGGCAAGCGAACGGCGTGAATCATGTTTGACCGAAATCAAGTAGTGTGCTGATGAATCCGGATAGACTTTGGTCTTCACCTGTGAGGAGAGAGATATTGACGTTAGAGGGCGGCAATCATGATAAAACGAATCTTGGTGGCCATAGATGGCTCTGAGCACGCGGTCAAAGCGTTAGAGCTTGGCAGTGACATGGCCAATTTGTACGGAGCCGACATGACACTCGTGCATGTCATCTCAAATGAACCTATCCCGGATGCGTTGTTGCGTGTAGCCGAGATCGAACATGTCGTTACTGCGCCCGCGGGAGATCTCTCGGTGCCAATGGCTCCGGTGATCCATGGAAGCGATGCCGTTGCTCAGCGAGAACAAGAATTACGCGAGGTGCGCGAGCACATAGGACGAAAATTGCTCAAAGATGGGGAAGTACTTGCCCGTTCTAAGAAGGTGGGCCACGTAAAGAGCATTCTAGAGGAGGGAGACCCAGCAGAGCGTATCTTGGCTCGGGCTGATGAAGAGACCCCGGACATGATTGTCGTGGGGAGTCGTGGACACAGTAAGGTTAAAGCATTAGTGGTTGGCAGTGTCTCAAATAAGGTCAACCATCGCGCGAAGTGCACTTGCGTTATAGTCAAATAGTGAAAACACCGCGATAGACGACGTAAAGGGAGGCTACAGCTATGACAGTTCATCACGAAGGCCACATGCCCGAGGCGATGGAGGATTTAAAGCACGGCATCAGAATGATGCGCGAGCGATCTCCAAATACATGGAGTGCATGGGCGGCCTATGTCGAATCAGTTCTGCAACCCACCGCTCTGGACCGAAAGACCAAAGAGCTCGTCGCGTTGGGTATGAGCATCACCGCTCAGTGCAAATACTGCATCGGTGTGCACGTTCAAAAGTGTCTTGATGCCGACGCTACGGAGGCAGAGCTAATTGATGTGTGCCATGTTGCTATGTTGATGGGTGGTAGTCCCGCCATGACATACATCGCGGACGTAAACAACGCCCTTGAGCTGTATCGGGAGAAGCAAGAGAAACTATCTGGGTAGCACCGAACTCAATTCGCATACTCCTGCAGCGCTTGACGAGCCAACTCGTCGAAAAACACCGCTCCGACTTTTAGCACTCCCTCATCTATATCGAAGGCAGGGCTGTGCAGTGGGATATACTGCTCGTCGCTGCGAGCGCCGAAGCGCACGTAACACCCCGGGAGTTGGTGCAGGTAATAGGCGAAATCTTCTGATCCCATACTGGGGTGATCCATCATCATCAATCCGCTTTCGCCCACAACGTTACGGGCGGCGCGATACGCAATGCGTGTTTCGCGTTCGGTATTGACAACAGGTGGGTATCCTTCATCGATTCTTATATCGATGTGCGCGTTGTGCAGCTCGGCGAGCGCCCTAGCCATCCTCGTGAGGCCTTGATGGATGTGACTCCTCACCTCGGGGCGGGTGGTACGGATCGAACCCTCCAGCGTCGCCTGCTCGGCGATCACGTTGGCGGCGGTACCGGCTTCCACTTTGCCAATAGTGACGACCGACGGATGAACCGGGTCTATCTCTCGCGATACTAACGTTTGCACTGCTGTGATGAATAGGCCAGTGACAACGACTGCATCTATGGCTTCGTGGGGTCTGGCGCCGTGACCACCCTTGCCTTGCACCTTGATGGTGAAACGATCTGATTGCGCTGTGATGGTGCCCGCGGCAACCATGATCTCGCCCACGCGGTAATGGCGGGTGACGTGTCCGCCAAATATAGCTCTAACACCCTCAAGTGCGCCGGATGCGAGCACCACGCGTGCACCACCGCCTTGCTCTTCCGCCGGCTGAAACACGAACAGCGTATTGCCTTGCGGTGGAGATGCGACCAGTAAGGCGGCAGCCCCGAGCACCATAGCCATATGTGCGTCGTGACCACAGGCGTGCATTTTGCCCGCTATGCTTGATGCGAACGGCAGATCGGTGTTCTCTGCACCGGGCAGGGCATCCATTTCTGCACGCAGCGCAACCGTCGGCGAATCATTTTCACCGTTTATGAGACGCCCTACGACACCACCGCCCTTGCCACTGTACTCATACTGGATCCCAAGTCGTTCCAGCTCTTCAATAATAAGGCCCGCAGTGCGTTCTTCTTCGAACGCCAGTTCCGGATGGCTGTGCAGGGAGCGTCTCAACTCCACCATGCGCGAATAGATCTGGCCTGACTCAAGCGGTTTCTGCATCCTGAATTCGACTCTCTTGACTTATTTTTTCAATTGCTAGCTCACGCATCCGAAACTTTTGCATCTTGCCGGTGACAGTCATCGGAAAATCGTCGACGAATTTTATGTGTCTTGGGATCTTGAAATGGGAGATACGCCCTTTGCAGAAGTCGCGTATTTCTTGCTCGGTCGCCGATTCGCCTCGGTGTAACTGTATCCAGGCCATCACCTCTTCGCCGTAGTAGTCATCGGGTATGCCAAATACAGCGATTGCCGCAACCTTCGGATCACCGCGATGGCAATAGCTTTTCGAGATCGTGGACGTGTTCATATCAAAATACGGACCACCGCCGGCAGCCCATGGCTTTGTGTACTCGCTCCAGAGCGATGTTCATTGCGGCCTGTCGCGGCGACATATCGCTGTTTTTGGTCATATCGAGGACTTGCCTAGTGTTACGACGTAGCTTTTCCTCGATGGTCTGCATTGCGACGGATTCGGTCGTACCTTGATACTCCATTGCAGCACAGACGACACCGCCGGCATTGGCGATAAAGTCAGGAATGCAGAGGATTCCCTTCTCGTGTAGATATTTCTCTGCACTTTCAGTGACCGGGATGTTGGCCCCCGATACAACGAGCTTGGTATTTAAGCGTTCGACATTGTCTTCTGTAATGACATCCGGACGTGCGGCCGGTATCCAGACCTCGCACTCGA
>JAOTYS010000327.1 GCA_029861795.1 Gammaproteobacteria bacterium
CATGTTCTTGAAGCATTAACGCGTCGCCGCTGTACATCATGGACATCACCACTTCGCCTGTGACCAACGCAGATTCCTCACCCAAGGACACATAGGAATACGAATGCACGTAAGGCTTTTGCCGTTGCAACACTTGCTCGGCTGCCGCCAGCTGTTTTCGGTCACTGGTATTAAGAGAATACCCGAGCGACTTCAACGCAGCGCCAATCAGGTCTCGGTTGTAATTCATCATAACGATCTTGCCGCGGAGAGATTCAGGCGGATTGAACAATTGCTTCCAACTAGTAATTTCCTCTGGGACCAAGTCCTTGCGATACCCAATGCCGGTGGTGCCCCAAAAGTAGGGCACTGCATACTCTTTGGCTTCAGGAAAGGCTACGGCCCAGCGTGGGTAGATATATCTTGTATTCGGGATATCGGGTACGCCGATAGGCCACAGCCAATTTTGTTTAACGTATTGTGCAATCGAGAAACCGCTTACGCAGATGACGTCAAATCCCTGTCCATCATTATCCGCAAGCATTTCCGTTCGAGTCTCATCGGACTCGAAATACACGAAGTTCACTTTTGTGTTGAACTTCTCCTCGAATTTCTCCACCACGTCAGGATCGATGTATTCCGACCATGTCAGGAACACGAGTTCTTGTTTTTCTTTACCTACAACGCTGACCGGTAAACCAGCGAGCAAGACAAACGCAAACACGAACGCGCTCAGTAGCTTCTTGTGGTCTTGTTCAAACCTAGTAAGCATAGTTGTATCGCCCTCTAACGAATTAGAAGTGCAGCACGCGCGCAGGCGCGGAACACGACAGACTGTATTAGTGTTTACTAATGGGCTTAATTGTTATGCCCCCACACTTAACCCTAGTAACGGAACAGTGGGGCCGCAAACGGGAACGGTGAAATATTGCAACAAGACACCGCAGCAAGATCTCCCTGATCTTAATGCTGCGCTTTAACTAGAACCCGTAACTCCTGATGAAGTTTGACAAAGCTTCGGAGATGGTGGGAAGCACTGTGGGAGGCTAGATATTGGGCACGGGTGAGGAGGCATCACCCATCAACTTCAGCGTAATTCCGGTAACTTTCGTCGACCGTCTTAAACTTTCTTGATCACCATATAGGCATGCACATAATCCATGCCGTGTCCTTTCGGATTTTCACGCACCATTTGACAGTAAGTATCGTAGTAGCGTTCGATAATCTCGCGACGCTCCTCTACCGGTCGTTCAGTTGATAGCCCACTGAAATAGATGCTTTCGTTCCAGGAGCGTATGGTCGGAATGTAAGAAGTCGCAAATCTATCGGCGTCACCGTGATTGTTGAAGTCGGTCGCGAACGGGCAAGCCACTACCCGCGTCTCGATATGCTCGAGTCGCAACCCAGCTTGATAGACCGCGCTAGATTCGTCCAGAAACGGTGCACTGAACTCTTCCTTCGAATTGTAGTATTGAGGCAGGGTCATATTGACGTATTCGTCACGAGTAATAATGCCTTGATCAAGGAATGACCTCCATATCTGATTGAACGTATCAAACATATTCGCACCACCCGTGTTCCCCAAGTACCGACCCAGTTCGTCCTTACAGAAGTTAATCAAAACAAGACGTCCGCCAGACACCAACTCGGCGGCCCGATGGAGCAATATGGTTTCCCAATCGCGACGACCTTGCTCAATAAACGCCTCCAGTTCTTTGCCGCCTGCGCCCACGGCATGCACGTGATTCGATATATTCGTTGGTTTTTTGCTTAGCCAATGCATGGCAGTAGCCGAAAACCCTAAATCTAATGTGTTCGCTGGCACGATCTGACGATAAAAGGATGTGGCGGACGCACACACAAATAAGTTTTCGACTCGATCGATGTAACTATTAAAGTCGGTCGAGCCGTGAACGATATTGAACAACACGTTATAGTCATTGCCCGGCTGGTCCGCATAGACTACCTGTATAGGTCGCGATGGCGCTCTAGCTCTCACCGCTTGAATAGTAGTGCTCACCATATCCAGTGAAGTGCCGCCGTCGGCGCAACCCATATCAGACATCGTAAACGGTCGCGTGTCTTGGCTCAGATCCATCTGGTCGAGGGCCTGCAGAACTAGGGGTGTAGCTGCATCAATCGCATCCTTAGCTCCAATGGTTGCGAGAGAATAGACACTCCCGGTAACTCCACCACCGGACATAGCGACGCCATCGGCGTGTGACGACTGGTTAGCCATTGCGCTTCTCCTCCCCCACAATTGTAGCGTCTCGACAGACGCCACGGCTATCTGTGCTTAGGCGTTGGCGGCCCAACTCGGTCCCATGATCACGGGAAGGGATGTCCAGAATTACCGCTACCCTACCTGTTTAGAGTCCTGGGGTTTTAGCGTAGGAATAAGTACCACCGTGAGCGTTTTTTGCGGACTGCGAAAATGGGTCTCTGGCGCTGGCGTCTATTTTCAGCAGAGGCTTACGTTCAGCGGAAAACGCCAAAGATGCTACACTTAATAGGTAGCTGAGCGACCCTAGGATGGGGCGCGTGAGAGTCTTTTAAGACCACGGGCAAGACCAAAAAAATTAGATTAAGCGCAGCGGACTACATCAATCGCACTAGCAATCGTGCGGGCTGGACGATCAAATAGTAGCAAGCAGTGAACGCTCAACCACTTTCCCTAACTGTTCCCAAACTCAGCGCGAAGCAGCCTCGATCAGTCAAAGTACGCCTATCCAGGGTGGAACAATGGCTCGAGGAGCTCACAAACGAGGATCACGAGGAGTCCGCTCAGCAACTACACAGGTCACTATACGCTCAAAATCGCTTAGAGCTACCGCCGCATCTGCGGGTCCGAATGCTGGAGCTTTACCGTGAGCAGGTGGGCAAGGTGGTAGAAGTACTTCGCGAATCGTTTGCCACAAAGCCGTTGCCATTATCCCTGGCCGACCATGATGCGGCCGTGCTCGTCCAGAACTTAACAAACGAACTGGCTAACGGTTATAAGATTGTCGTCAACAATTTTATCGATCGCGGAGCTAACAGCAGTGCGGACAAGCTGACCCAGGGGCGACTGCGTCAAGCGCTACAACGAGCGGTGTACCAGCTTGGGCAGGTCCTACTGAGTATTTATCAAGCCCATATCGCGACACCAAAGGGATTATGGAGGGAGTTGAACCAACTCTATTGGTACGCGAGTGCCAATGATCAGGCGGATCAGTCAATCAGGACGCCCGGTTGCGGGACGCCGGACGGTATGATGACCCTCACCGAGAGCTATCAACAAGTGGTGCTGTTGGGCACCTGTCATCCATATAGCTTACATCCGGATGACTGTATGCGAGTTTATCGGTCGATCTCCGGATGGCAGCACGAGGCAGAAATCACCCGACAGCTTCAGTTTTCGATTCCAGCGGGAAGATTTCTTATCAATCTGGCAGCGGATTCCCCCGCGATCCCTTTAGTTAAGATCGGGAACATCGAGCCAGGGGAATATCTTCGGGTCCTCAATGCCGTCGGCATATTAAGAAAACTCCGGAGCGTCATCAAAAATTGGGAACAGTCGACAGATAGAGACAGCATTCGCACCGAAAATCAAGCTGAAGCCAACACACACGACGGTCGCATCGAACTGCTGCATCGAGTAGGTCGCACCTGGAGTGGCGCCAGTGTCACCCGAAGATCTAATAGGACTCCGAGCCAGATCAGCGTATCGGTATGTATTGGGATTGATGCGATTTGCTACTTCCTAAATAATGAACAGCCCTTCTCACCTGACGGGCCAACAATCCAAGAGACAGATCGGATACCACCTAATTTAGTTGAAGGTACAGTGAGTGAACATGATCTGCATAGCATATACCACTGCGAAACACGAGATGAAAGCGCCAACGGATTTCGTATAGCAGTAACTGATGACGAGCACATGCAGCTTCAGGTCGGCGACCTTATCGGCTTGGAACACCCGTCTTGGGAAAGCTGGTTAGTGTGTGTGGTGAGGTGGATACAATGTGATGACCAAACCGCACTGACGTTCGGCGCAGAGCTGGTCACACCGCAGGCGAGTCCCGTGTCTGTCCGCCGGATTGGCTCTGATGTCAATGATAACGTGCCGTACCTACCCGCCTTGCTGTTACCGGCGATCCGGAGCTTACAACAAGATGAATCGCTGATCGTGGCGCGGGGTACTTATCGACCACCAAACAAGTTTGAGGTTGTCGACTCCATGCATGGATCGCGAAGCATACTACCCACTATTCTTATGGAAAAGACTGCTAGCTACGAGCGCGTAGCGTTTTCGTCTTCCTCATGAGTTGAATTTGTTTCGTACGTAGCACACACTCAGATCTTGTTCCTAAGCATCATCGTTCTCATATAAGTGTCGCGACGACTATGCAGCAGTAACGCACCTCCCTTTTCTCCAGATTCGAAATGTGACGTCCAGTACGGTATGGTTTTCGTATCCTCCTGGTGTATAAGACTACTAAGATCAACCGCTTATTGAAGAAAACGGCAACCCGGGTTAGTCAAGGAAAAATCTATTGAAACAGAATCCTCCAATCCTTGTTTCTGAAAAAGATATTCAGCGACGAGTGAGTGAGCTTGCCGAGGAGATCTCTCGAGATTATGGAACTGAGCAAGAAATAGTTCTCATCGGGGTATTAAAGGGAGCATTCATTTTTCTGGCTGATCTTTCTCGCCGACTCACCATCCCGAGACGTATTGAGTTCATGGCGTTGTCGAGCTATGACAGAGGAAGTGTCTCTGGGGCTGTCCGACTGCTGATGGATCTGCGCGAGAGTGTGGAAAACCGCCATGTGCTCATCGTCGAAGATATTGTCGACACCGGCCGCACACTTCAGTACCTAACCCAGTTATTGACAGCACGCGGGCCAGCCTCGGTGAAAAGATGCGCGCTCGTTAGGAAAAAAGACAGGCATGAGGTGGACGTTCAGATCGAATACCTAGGCTTTGATATCCCCGATGTGTGGGTGGTCGGATATGGTCTTGACTACGCAGAACGTCATCGCTCGCTTCCTTATATTGGCACCATCGAGCCCACAGACGGATAGTTGTCGGTCGGTCGTGACATTGGTCTACAGTTGAAAGCACTATTGTAACGATCGATCTGGTTCTAGCAGAATCGAACTCCAATCCATCTCCTAAATGGACGGGAGCTCAGATGTCACGCACCTTGATCACTATTGGTATTCTGCTTGTGGTCATCGGTCTGCTGTGGCCGTGGGTCTCCAAGTTACCTATCGGGCGACTGCCCGGCGATATCATAGTAGAGCGGGAGAACTTTCGTTTCTACTTCCCCATCACAACCATGATCCTCATCAGCCTCGTTGTTTCCATCATAGTCTGGTTGCTCCGCAAATAGTCCCGGCAAGATGTAACCGCGTCGTTAATAAATCTTGTCGGACGTCATGGTATGATGACGCACCCGCATCAGCAGTCGTTGCAATAGAGGAACTAAGCGTTGATCGATCTTTATACTTGGACCACCCCCAATGGACGTAAAGTCTCAATAATGTTGGAGGAACTTGCCTTACCGTACAAAGCCATTCCCATCGACATCACCAAAAACGAAC
>JAOTYS010000030.1 GCA_029861795.1 Gammaproteobacteria bacterium
GGGAATATTGATCTACTGGCTGGCAATCCTCTTCACGCTGTTGATTGCATTTGAAACACTGGGCCTTACTGTGGTCTCCGATCTGTTTACCCAAATCACGTTGTTTGTGCCCAACGTTATTGTCGCCGTGATTATACTTGCCATCGGGCTCTATTTTGCGCGATTCGTCGGTGACGCGATGGTCGCCTATTCGAAGAACATCGGCCTCGAGGATGCTGAGCTACTTGGGAGAGTGAGTCGATATGGCATCATGGTCTTTGTTATTGTGATCGCGCTCGATCAAGTCGATGTAGCAGATGACATCATCCGCTGGACGTTTTTTATCCTAATCGCGGGGGTAGTATTCGCTTTAGCGCTCGCGTTCGGTTTGGGTGGCCAGAAGTGGGCGGCGGGCCAGCTTGATAAGTTCGTGAAAAAAGAGCGGAAAAAATAATGCTATAAACCACATGGCTCAATTCTTCCAAATTCATCCAGTAAGCCCCGAGCCGCGTCTGGTCAAGCGCGCGGTCGACATCGTTCGTGGTGGTGGTGTGGTTGTCTATCCTACCGACTCTAGTCATGCGATCGGTTGTCATATCGGGGACCGCGAGGCGATGGAGCGTATCCGTCGTATCAGGCGGCTAGATCACCACCACGACTTTACACTGATGTGTCGCAACCTGTCCGAGGTGGCCATCTATGCTCGGGTAGGTAACGCAGACTACCGCGTACTACGGGCCAACACACCAGGCCCTTACACTTTTATTCTACCGGCCACGCGCGAGGTTCCGCGCAGGTTACTTAATCCAAGACGCAAGACCATCGGGGTTAGAATCCCGCAGCATCCCATTACCCAATCCTTACTGGCGCAGCTGGGGGAGCCGCTCATGAGTGTGAGTCTCATCCTCCCGGGTCAGGACCTCGCGCTAAATGATCCGCGGGAGATTCGCAGCCGGCTTGAACACGAGGTCGATCTCGTTATCGACGGGGGATACTGTGGCTGGGAGCCGACGACGGTGGTCGTCCTGTCCAATGGCGTGGCCAGCATCGCCCGGCATGGCAAGGGCGATATCGCACCTTTCTCGCTCGCGGAGTCGGTGGTTTAGTGTTGACGATCGGATTAAGAGTTTGTTCAAGCGCCAATTTATGCGCGCTCGCCAGCCTGATATACTGGCCCCGATGCTTTATAAAATCTTGGGGATCTTAGCCAACGTACCCCAGCTCGAACTGATAATTGTCTCGATCTTGCCCGTTCTTCTTGCGATCACCGTCCATGAGGCTGCCCATGGGTGGATTGCGAAGTATCTGGGTGATCCGACGGCGGAGCGCCTGGGTCGGGTGACCCTCAATCCTTTCAAACACGTCGATCCAATCGGCACCGTGTTGTTGCCGGCCATTTTATTGCTGTTAAAGGCGCCGTTCTTATTTGGATGGGCCAAACCGGTGCCGGTCAATTGGGGTAACCTGCACCGCCCCAAACGAGACATGATATTAGTGGCTGCGGGTGGCCCGGGGGCCAATCTAATGATGGCCCTCTTGTGGGCGCTGGTGGTCAAGCTTGGAAGCACATTGTTGCCCTCGGCAGCGAGCATGGCGACACCGATCATCTATATGGGTCTGGTGGGCATACTTATTAATGTTCTGCTCATGGTGTTTAATCTGCTGCCGCTACCACCCTTGGATGGCGGGCGGGTAGCGGTCGGATTGTTGCCAGGTCGCTGGGCCTGGTGGGTGAATCGCTTGGAACCCTTTGGATTTCTAATTTTATTAGTGCTTCTATTTAGCGGGGCGTTGTCACGGATTATCACACCACCAATTGAATTGTCACTCACGTTGCTGGCCCATATCGTAGGCTTGTCATGGCTGTTGTAAGCAACGTCCCACCGGGGCAGCCGGCACGTGTGCTTTCGGGCATGCGTCCGACGGGGCGCTTGCATCTTGGGCACTACCACGGCGTACTCAAGAACTGGGTTCGGTTGCAGCATGAGTATGAGTGTTTCTATTTTGTTGCCGACTGGCACGCATTAACGACGCACTATGAAGAACCGGGCGTGGTAGGAGAAAACATCTGGGACATGGTGATCGATTGGCTGGCGGCTGATGTCGACCCACATCACGCCACCCTCTTTATCCAGTCTCATGTGCCCCAACACGCCGAACTTCATACGCTGCTATCAATGATTACCCCGTTGTCCTGGTTGGAACGGGTTCCAAGTTACAAAGACCAGCAGCTGCAGCTCAAAGAGCGGGATCTCGCGACTTTCGGGTTTCTAGGTTACCCGCTGCTGCAGAGCGCTGATATCTTAATCTACCGGGCGGGGCTGGTGCCGGTGGGCGAGGATCAGGTCGCGCATGTGGAACTGACACGTGAAATAGCGCGCCGGTTTAATCACTTGTATGGGCGTGAGCCTGGCTACGAGGATCGAGCCGAAGAAGCGGTCAAGAAGCTGGGTAAAAAGACCGGTGCCTTGTATCGAGAGTTGCGCACAGGCTATCTGGAAAAGGGTCACCACACCGCGCTTGAAAAGGCGCGGGCCTTGCTCGAGAAGCAAAAAAATATCTCCATTGGCGACAAGGAAAGGCTATATGGCTATCTAGAGGGAGGAGGTAAGATCATCTTGCCGGAGCCGCAGGCGTTGCTGACCCCGTCACCCAAGGTCCCCGGCCTGGACGGTCAGAAGATGTCTAAGTCTTACAATAACATCATTGCGCTGCGGGACGAGCCGGATGAGATTGAACAGAAAATGCGCACCATGCCCACCGACCCAGCCCGAGTTCGACGCTCAGATCCGGGTGACCCTGAAAAGTGTCCTGTCTGGCCATTTCACGAAGTCTACTCGGATGGCGACACGCGGCGCTGGGTTGAGGAGGGTTGCCGGACCGCGGGCATTGGTTGCATTGAGTGCAAGAAGAAGGTCATTGACGCCGTGATTGCGGAGCTTGAACCGATCCGCAAACGAGCCGCCGACTATTCAAACGACCCCACGCTGGTGAAGAATATCATCGCTGAGGGTTGCGAGCACGCCCAAGATGTGGCTGAGGAGACCTTGACCGACGTACGTCAAGCAATGGGATTGGGATATAACTAATGAGCACGCCGGGGCCAAGAGAAACAAAGCTGGCAGTGGTTGAGGGACGGGCCGTAACTGAACTACCTCACGACCTGTATATTCCACCGGATGCCCTTGAGGTGTTTTTGGAGACCTTTGAAGGACCGTTGGATCTGTTGCTATATCTTATTCGCAAGCAGAACATCGATATCCTTGATATCCCCATAGCCGAAGTCACGCGACAGTACATGGCCTATATAGAGCTGATGCAGTTGCCCAAAATAGAACTCGCTGGTGAATACTTGGTGATGGCAGCGGTGCTGGCAGAGATCAAGTCGCGAATGTTGCTGCCGCGGCCCAGCGAGGAGCAGGACGAGGAAGACCCAAGGGCTGAGCTCGTGCGACGACTCCAAGAATATGAGCGCTATCGAAAAGTCGCAGAAGATTTACACAACCGCCCGAGAGTAGGGCGTGACATTCATGTGGTCGTTGTTGATTTCAATGCCAAGCCGGCCCAGCGAGTTGAGCCCAGTGTGACCCTGTTCGAGGTGACGGATGCGTTTAAACGTGTGATGCAACGGGCAGAGCACTATCGCCACCACCACGTCCTTCGGGAGCGTTTGTCGGTTCGGGAGCGCATGAGTCAGATCTTGAGCCGCGTTGGTGGTGAGGAGTTTGTTGATTTTGACGATCTGTTTGATGTGAGCGAAGGAAAGATCGGGCTTGTCGTGACCTTTCTTGCCATCCTGGAGTTGTTGAAGGAGGCCTTATTAGTAGTCGTACAAGCCGAACTGTTTGCCTCGATTCACGTTAAGGCGGCCACTTGATGTCAGACGTAAATTCGGAACTGAAAAACATCATCGAGGCGGCCCTACTAGCGGCCGGTGAGCCCTTGACGCTCGACCGGATGTTATCGCTATTCCCGGCCGAGTCTCGACCCTCGAGACAAGAGATTGGTGACGCTCTCAAGGTGCTTGAAAAGGACTACGAAGGTAGGGCGATAGAACTCAAGCGCATAGAACGCAGTTATCGATTTCAGACCCGCGAAAAGTATGGCGAATGGATTTCACGTCTTCACCAAGAGCGCCCTCCGCGATACTCGCGCGCATTACTGGAGACACTAGCGATCATCGCCTATCGACAACCGGTTACCCGTGGAGATATAGAAGAGATCCGTGGTGTATCTGTTAGCTCTGAACTTTTTCGTACCCTTTTGGTTCGTGAATGGATTCGTCAGGTGGGACATAGGGATGCGCCCGGGCGACCCGGGCTATATGGCACGACGCGCAAGTTTGCCGAGCACTTTAACCTGGGCAGTCTCGATGAATTACCGCCCCTGGCGGAAATGCGCAATCTAGAAGAGATCGGGAAAGAGCTCGGCTTTCAGCTTGCAGTACAAACAAGGCTGCCCACTGCTAGCGATATGGGACACCAGGCCGATCTAATCTCACCGGAAGTGGACGCCGCACAGACCGACGAGCAACAACCAAGGGACACTGAATCAGCAGAGTCTGCGCATGATCGCACTAGAGTCGGTGAATCGTGATTAGGAATGAGCGAGAAACTTCAAAAGTTATTGGCTCGTGCGGGGGTCGGTTCGCGCCGACAGATGGAGAAATGGATCGAGCAGGGACGGGTCTCCGTAGATCAGAGGCGTGCCAAGCTCGGTGATAGAGTCGATTCGGGTCAGATTGTCCGAGTAGACGGACGCGTAGTCGCCGGCCTCAATAACCTCGAATCTTGCCGCGTATTGCGATACTACAAACCGGAAGGGGAAATGTGTACACGCTCCGATCCGGCTGGGCGAGCGACGGTCTTCGATCATCTACCGTGCCTGCGTAGGGGGCGTTGGGTGGCGGTCGGTCGCTTGGATATCAATACCGTGGGTCTATTGTTGTTCACTACTGACGGTGAACTTGCCAATCGACTGATGCATCCTTCACAGGAAATAGAACGCGAATATGCAGTTCGCGTACTGGGGCAGGTGGGCGATACTGTGCTGCGACGGCTCGTGGCCGGCATTCGCCTCGATGATGGACCAGCTCGCTTCGATTCTTTACGTGACGCCGGTGGCGCGGGGGCTAACCATTGGTATCGCGTGACGTTGAGGGAGGGGCGCAATCGCGAAGTACGCAATCTTTGGCAGGCGGTTGGAATTAAGGTGAGCCGGTTGATTCGGGTGCGCTACGGGCCGATACGATTACCACGCAGTTTGCGGCCGGGGAAATGGGACGAACTGAGCAAGCCGGAGATCGCTGCCTTACGTGCTGTGGCTGGTCTCGAGCCAGTGGATAGCAGCTGTAAACGCTCCGTGGGTGGTGGTCGTGCTAGATCTCATCGACAACGCACTCCTGTCACGGCCCGCTAGTCACAGAGTGAACCCAATGGGACGGCCGAGCTGTCGTAACATCTATTACAGATTATTGGCGGCTTACGGACCTTCAGGCTGGTGGCCGGGCGACTCCGCGTTCGTGGTCATGGTAGGCGCCGTGTTAACCCAGAATACGGCGTGGGCCAACGTGGAGAAGGCGATTGCTAACTTAAGGAGCGCAAATCTGCTATCGCCGCAGGCTATCATCGATACCCGTTCCACGAGACTTGCAAAGTTGATTCGGCCTTCAGGCTATTTCAACGTCAAAACCAAACGTTTGCGTGCGCTGTGTCATTGGCTGATTGACCACGGGGGTATCGAAAACATCGGTAGCGCATCAACCCGTGAGTTGCGGGTGGCGCTACTTAAGGTGCACGGTGTGGGACCAGAGACTGCCGATGACATCTTACTCTATTCCTTTCGTCGTCCGGTGTTTGTGATAGACGCCTACACGAGAAGAATATTCTCACGGCTTGGTTTGATAACGGGAGCGGAAGGCTATGAAGCCCTGCGTAAGCGCTTCGAAGCGGCGTTGGGCGAGGACACATCGCTTTATAATGAATACCATGCGTTGATTGTGCGACACGCGAAGGGTACCTGCCGCACTAAACCGCTGTGCCAAGGGTGTTGTCTCGCCCGGGTTTGCTCGCATGTCGCCGGTATATCGCTTGGTAGTGATATTGGTGCTGTAAAGAAGTGATGACACGCTTGGTGTTGCCCGTGGGCATCTAGTTAGCCGTAACGAATTGATTTCTAACCATTTGCAGAAGTGATTCATAACAGATACTATGTGATGATCGCAGCAGAAAGTTGAAACAGAAGTACTTAAGTACTCATGCCTATCAAGAGTTCCGATTCCTCCGCGATTTCAGCTCGTCCAGCCATCGCAACACTGCAACATCTGCGGTGGCTGGATGGCATCATCAAGGCAGTAATTATCCTCAATCTGCTCGATATCCTTTTTACATTGACGTGGGTCGGATTTGGGCATGTCGAGGAAGCAAACCTACTTTTGACAAATTTGGTTCGCGATCACCCTATATTGTTCGTAGTTACGAAGATCTCGCTGGTTTCTCTCGGTTCGTTCCTTTTATGGAAGCACCGCGACCATCCGCTAGCGATAATAGGAATCTTTTTGGTCTTCGGATTGTACTACTACGTCTTGCTATATCACTTGCGATTTACCAGCGTAGTTGTGAGTTATCAGGTAGGTCTGTAGCAACAAGCTCAATCCTGATAATCCGCAGGCCGATCAAAGCCATCCCCCTAAGGTTAAGGCTGTCCAGGCCCTGTGGGCTTATGTACCATAGTGGGGCCAACGGCAGGGAGATGCGACCATGAAACAGTTGCCGATAATAGTTACTATGCCTGCTATCTGTGCAGCGCTGATTGTGGTGCTATCGGTTGGTTTAAGCCCGATAGCGGTGGCGCAGCTGAATTGCAACGCCGGCATCGAATTCTATCCCAATGGCGGCATCAAGAGTTGTAATCTCAACGGCAATCACCAGCTCTATGCGGCTCAGGGCCGGAAGTTGGTTTGCGCTAACGGTTATTTGCTTGTTCAACACCCCGGCGGTAAATTGAAAAGCTGTACGATCTCGCTTGCGCTTACTATTGATTCGGTACAGTGCGATCGACTCAGCCAAGTAGAATTGAAGCCCGACGGCACCATAGCAAGATGCGAATGATTCTGGCTTGTCAACGTGCGTGCAAAACGAGCGACGACTCATGCCGATGGGCCCGTGCCTCGGTGCTCTATGCTTTGGCGTCGATTATCATCGTTGTGATGGCCACAAAATCAATGGCGCAGGGTCCGTGGCACTATAAGCTGGGACAAATGAAGTCTAATCAGCAGGTGAACCTGTGCACCGAGGAGCAGGATGTCATCAGACTCGCTAAGATTTTTGAGAATGAGGGTGCCCGTCCCGGGTATGCGGCACTTACACAAACGAATAGCTGCAGCATGAGGATGGCATCATTTACGCCGGTCAAGATAGTGAGACAAGTGATGATCAAACAGGGCGACGCCGCGAAATATGCGGTCAGTTTTGTAAAGGTACGAACACTGCAAGGCGATACGCAATACCTTGTAACCACACGTCAAGTAAAGAAAGATTAACGAAACACTGTCGATACCATGAGGATCGGCGGTGCTGGTTATTTCCATCTCCCAGCCTTGGCGCGTTTCAATGATATATACGTGCCACACGCGAACCGTATTGCCTTAAACAACGAGGTGGGTGCGAGTGTGATGAAGACAAGATGTGAATGGGCAAAGGGAAACGAGCTTTATCTAGCCTATCACGACACAGAATGGGGTGTCCCAGTCCACGATGATCGACAGTTGTTTGAGTTTCTAATCCTTGAAGGCGCCCAGGCCGGTCTCAGTTGGGCGACGATCCTAAATAAGCGAAGCGGGTACAGATTGGCTTATGGTAATTTTGATCCACAGAAGATCGCGCGTTACGGCGACACAAAGATAGAGCAGCTATGTGGCGATCCAGCCATAGTTAGGAACAAGCTCAAGATTCTTGCTTCGGTCGAGAACGCGAAGGCGTTCCTGGAAGTACAAGCGGAGTTTGGTAGCTTTGATGCCTACATATGGCGTTTTGTGGACGGTAAGTCGAAACAAAACGCTTGGCGTAGTGCGAGTAAAATCCCCGCGAGCACAAGAGAATCAGAATCGATGAGCAGGGATTTGAAGAAACGTGGTTTCAAGTTTGTCGGTAGTACGATTTGCTACGCTTTTATGCAGGCGGTCGGCATGGTCAATGACCATCTCGTAAAATGCTACCGGTATGATGAGCTGAAAAGAAAGTAATCCGATGTCTATCCATTTAAAGCGGGTTTATGAGCAACCAAAAAGGGGCGATGGTTATCGGGTGCTTGTCGACGGACTGTGGCCGCGGGGTGTGAATAGAAAGACAGCTAAAATTGACTTGTGGCTTAAGGAGATCGCGCCAAGCGCTGAGCTGCGAAGGTGGTTTGACCACGACCCAAAGAAATGGAGCCAGTTTAAGACACGTTATTTCCGAGAATTGAATAAAGATCCGGAGACCGTGGCCGGACTCGCGAAAAAAGCGGAAAATCGACGAGTAACATTATTGTTTGCGGCTCGGGACATGGAGCATAACAATGCTGTGGCCCTCGGGGCTTATCTGGAAAGAGAATTTGGTCTCTAATAGCAGCAAACACGGGAGGAAGACGCCTTGGTTTACCGGCGAAATTTGAATCGACACATCACCGTGCATGTTCTTATGGTCCTGTGCGCGCTGGCGCTCGCTGGCTGTGCCAGTACCAAGGGCGGTAGGCATAAGTCCACGGCGTCGGCGGAAGCAGAAGTACAATCATCGGAGTCAGAGAGCAATGAACGCGATCCCTTCGAGAAGGTGAATCGTGCGATGTTTAAATTTAATGTAAAGGTAGACAAATATGTCGCTAAGCCGATAGCGAAGGGCTACCGCCGGGCCATCCCCAAGCCCGTACGAAAAGGCATATCCAACTTCTTTAGTAATTTGCGAGAACCCATCGTTATTCTCAATGACTTGTTACAGGGGAAGTTCAAGCAAGCGGGGTCTGATCTCGGGCGGTTTCTAATGAACTCAACCGTAGGGTTTTATGGGCTGCTCGATGTAGCGGGCAAGGCCGGACTACAGAAACATGACGAAGATTTCGGCCAAACCCTTGGCAAATGGGGCGTTAAAGATGGGCCGTATCTAGTACTGCCCTTTTTCGGTCCTGGTGGAGTACGCGATAGTTTCGGTTTGGTCGTAGACAATCAGGTCGATTCGGTCTCGCAAAAGGACGACAGCAGCACCCGTAGCAAGCTCGTCGCAACGAGATTTGTCGACACACGCACCAATCTCTTGGACGCTACCGATATCCTCGAGCAGGCCGGCGCCGCCGACCCGTATTTGTTTGTCCGCGAGTTCTATCGCCAACGCCGCCAGAACCTAATCTACGACGGCAATCCGCCCGAAGAAGATGAGCTTGATCCCTTCCTGTTGGAAGATGAAGGTCCATCAGCCACATCGCCGGCGCCGACCCCGCTAACCACACCATCGCAAACGGTGTCCACCGAGCGCATTGCGTTTCCGAATCGACCGGATCCTTAAAGGGTCCTGAGTTGTTTCGTGCGACAGCGTCGTGGTCGGTGGCAACGTCAGTTCGTAGGCTCGGTGAGTCGGGTCCCTTTCTTTGGACACCCAATAAAGGGTAAAATCCGGCGCCTTCGAGCCGAATACTCGTTCGGCGATGGTTGAGAGGAACGTGAATATGGTGACCATAAGGCTTGCTCGGGGCGGTGCCAAGAAGCAACCCTTTTTCAGAGTCGTCGTTGCCGATGCTAGGCGGGCAACGCGGGGTAGATTCATCGAGCATGTAGGCTTTTTTAATCCCCGTGCGACTGCGAAAGAGCAAAAGCTGCGCATCGACATGGAGCGCGTGCAATATTGGCTAAGTCAAGGGGCCAGGCCCTCCGAGCGTGTGGCCGGCCTACTTAAATCGGCTGCCTCAAACCAGCAATAAGCGGCAATGGCGAAGTCGTCGTCAGCGGACGACGTGGTAACGCTGGGGCGGATTGTTGGTGTTTTTGGGATTAAGGGGTGGGTCAAAGTCCGGTCTTACTCGCGACCCCCCGACGGGATTCTTGGGTACAAGCAATGGCTGATACGTGCCGCGGGCGACTGGCAAAGTATTCGTTTGCTCGACGGGCGATCGCATGGCAAACGGATCATCGCTAGTCTCGAGGGCTACGCTGATCGCGACCAAGCCACAGCTTTGGTTGGTGCCGATGTCGGAATAGCAATGGCCGAACTGCCATCGCTGCCAGAGGGAGAATACTACTGGGCGCAATTGCAGGGACTTCGTGTGCGAGACTTGGCGGGGGTTGATTTAGGGGTAGTGAGTCACCTGCTAGAGACGGGAGCAAACGATGTGATGGTAGTTGTGCCCGACTCAAGCAATGGCGAAAGCAAAGCAAATCCGGATCGGCTGATTCCGTACACACCGGAGGTCGTTAGCCGTGTAGACCTTGATGCCGGTGTGATCGTAGTGGATTGGGACCGGGATTTTTGACTCGGCGGGTAGTTAGCCATGAGGATCGATGTTGTCAGCATATTCCCTGGTATGTTCAGCGCCATTACAAAGTTTGGCGTTACCGGTAAAGCGGTCAGTCGCGGGCTGTTGCAAGTTTGCTTGTGGGATCCACGGGATTATGCGGGCGACAAACACCGCACGGTTGATGATCGACCTTACGGCGGTGGACCAGGTATGGTGATGTTGGCAAAGCCGGTGGCGCAGGCCATTCAAGCGGCTAGACGAGAACAGGCGGAGAATGCCAAGGTCATCTATCTATCACCCCAGGGGTGTCGTCTTGACCAAATGGGCGTAGAGGAATTAGCGGCAAGACCTGGGCTCATGATGCTGGCCGGGCGTTATGAAGGCGTGGACCAGCGACTGTTGGCTACGGAGATCGACGAGGAGTGGTCGATTGGGGACTATGTACTGTCTGGCGGTGAGTTGGCATCTATGGTGATGATCGATGCAATTGCGCGCCTGCTCCCAGGTGTGTTGGGCGATGCCGACTCCGCGCGAGAGGATTCCTACGCCCAAGGTTTGCTAGACTATGAGCACTACACACGCCCGGAGGTGTATGGCGGTCGGCGCGTCCCCGACGTGTTATTGTCTGGGAACCACGAACAGATTCGTCGATGGCGGTTGAAGAGATCGCTGGGCAGAACCTGGTTGCGGCGCCCGGATTTGCTTGACAAGCTTGTACTCGATGGAGAGTCGAAGCAGTTACTCAAAGAATTTCAGCAAGAACATGCGCAAGAGTCGGGAGTTGAAGAATGAGTAAGATTATTCAGGAGATCGAAACCCAGGACATCGAAGCATTGGGCAAACAGATTCCGGAATTTGGGCCCGGTGATACGGTGTCGGTCCATGTTACGGTGGTCGAAGGCGAACGTAAGCGGTTACAGGCGTTTGAAGGCATGGTCATTGCGCGCCGCAACCGTGGTGCGAATTCTTCCTTTACTGTGCGCAAAATTTCCTACGGCGAGGGTGTAGAGCGAGTCTTCCCACTTTATAGTCCCACGATTGCCAAGATCGAGGTCAAGCGACGCGGAGACGTTCGCCGCGCCAAACTATATTACCTGCGTGACCGGACTGGTAAAGCTGCTCGCATTCGCGAAAAGGTTTGAAATGGGTGTGACCTAAGTTAGGTCGTTTCTCGCCATTGCGGCTATGCCAGGGCCAGTATTGAGTTAGTGGATCATGGCTAGGTCCAAATGCTCCAAAGTTCATCGCCACCGCCCCGTAGCTCTGTTGGTCTTGGGTTCTCTATTGGCGCTGAGCCCACGGATTCAAGCCAATGAGCTTGAGCGTGTGGCTGCCGTGGCTCGCGGTGGCGCTACCGAGCTTGCGCTCCAACTTTTGGATAAACATCAACCTTCAACGGCTGATCAACCTAAGTGGATTCGGTGGGAGAAGCTAAGATTCAAGCTTCTAGCTGACAAGCAACGGTGGGGTACATTAGCGCAGCGGGTTGATGAGTTTCCGCCCGAGTTACCCTCATCCTTTATGCGATGGGCGCTAACAGAAGCGAGCCTGGCTCAACTGGCAATCAAAGACGGAGTCGCGGCACGCAAATATTTGCGTCGTCTGCTTTGGACCACTGAGGTTGACGCAAAGCAATTCGCCAAGTGGCGCCGCATGGTTATACGAAGCTACCTGGTCGACGATAATGTGGCGGATGCGCATACAGCGCTGCGGCGCTATAAGCAAGACTACCGTGTGAACGATGATGTATGGCGCCTGCTGCATGCAAAAGTTCTGTTGCGAGCGGGTCGCTATAAGGGCGCACTCGACGTATTGCAGGACATACAATCTGTCGAAGGTAAACTGCTTCGATTGTTGGCCGGCTTGCGTAGTGGAATCTACCAGGCCAGTGTGGTTAAGAATCGAGGTTCGCAGCTAGTCAAGCTGGCTGAGCGTAAGCCAGCATTACAACGCAATGTATGGGCTTTAATAGCGGAGTCGGCGGCTAAGGCAGGTGATGCTGTGCATCGCGTAATCGCCCTCGAACAAGGTTTGTCGCTTTCCAACGACTCGACGCAATCCGATCACTTGTTTGATTTGAAGGCGGATGACCTGTGGCAGGCTTATGAGTGGCTGGCGGAGACGCTTGGCAATAGACTGCAATTGCTCGTGGATAATGACGAAGTTTGGCTTGCGCAGGCAAAGGAATACGGGAACTCAGATCGAATGTATGCCCGCGCGCTCTATGCTTTCCTGGCGCGGCGTTCGCTTGATGCCAGCGTGCGCCAGAGTGCACACGGGCAGCTTGCAAACTCTCTATTTGCCGATGGGCAGGAAGAGACGCTGCGCTGGTTGTATACACAATCAAAACAGTTCGATAGTCTCGACGCGATTCCAACTGCTATCCGTGATCGGTTATCGGAAGTGGCGTTGAAACGTCAAGACATTCACCTTGCGGCGCGCATGCTAAAAGGGCTCGACGTACCACCGGCCGATGTCGATGCTGACCAATGGTCGCTGCGACGCGCGCGTGTACTTATTTATGCCGGTGACTTCAATGAGGCAGCGGTCTGGTTAAGCCAGATTCTTGATGGTAAGAAAACATTGACACCGGACTTCACCGATCGCTATTTGCAAGTGTTATTCGATTTGCAGGCGGTTGGCCAACCTGCGCAGGCCTATATCTTGCTGGAATCGGTGTTCTCGTTGGTTGAAGATACGCGTCGACGGCGGGAGATCTTGTTTTGGATGGCCGACTCAAAGAAAGCGATGAACGAACATCAAGAAGCTGGGGAACTCTATCTGCGCTCGGCTACTTTTGGCACCACCCAAGGTGGTGACCCATGGGGACAGGCCGCTAGATTCCATGCTGCCGAAGCCTTGGGTAAGGCAGGACTGGTGGCAGATGCGCGTGATGTTTATGCGAAACTCTTGGTCCACACGGTCGATCAGCGGCGCCGAGCATTGATTCAGCGTAACATGCAACAATTATGGCTGCGCGAAGTTCAGACGACAGCGCCGTGATCGCAGCGCCCTTTGGGCGCATAAGGATCAAGCTGACACGAGGCCGGTTGGCCGGCATTGACCTTGTTACGGCTCGAACGAAGGTCTCTTCACCGGCACATACCTTGAGGCGCGACCTGTGTTGGCAACTGGGCGCCTGTTTTTCCAACCCTCGACACCTCTTTACTGTACCGCTAACCCTTGAAGGGACACCTTTCCAAACTCGTGTCTAGCAAGAGTTGCGTCGCATTACGCCAGGCGCAGTGGAGCGATACGCCGACGTTGCAGATCGCCTGGGTGCTGGTGCGCGTACGGTGGGTGGTGCCTGCCGTCGCAATCCTGTGCCTATCGTGGTGCCATGTCATCGGGAGGTTTCAAGCTCTGGCCTTGGCGACTATATCGGCAAAGTGTCGGGCGCCGCACTCGACATGAAACAATGGTTGTTGGCACATGAGTGAGCTGGATGACGCGGTAATCGAGCGTTTTCTCGATGCGCTATGGATGGAGCATGGTCTCAGCGCGAACACGCTGAATGCCTACCGCAGTGATTTAACGCGATGCAGTAACTGGTTGTCGAGTAAACACAAACGATTGCAGGATGCGCAACGCGCAGACCTACTAAGTTACGTATCGCGTCGTGTCAAAGACGGCGTGCGCCCACGCACGACGGCTCGACTGCTATCCGCATTACGTCGGTTCTATCGCTACCTTGTGCGCGAGGGCGCACTTTCGAAAGATCCCACGGCAGAGCTCGAATCACCAAAACTTGGGCGCCCGCTACCTAGGTCGTTGACCGAGAAGCAAGTCGAAAGGTTGCTCGATGCACCGGACGTTAGCAAGTCACTTGGGTTACGTGACCGTGTTATGCTTGAGACTCTTTATGCTACTGGACTCCGTGTTTCCGAGCTCGTGGCGCTGACCCTGTCGCAGCTCAGACAGGAGGCCGGCGTAATCCGGGTCATCGGTAAGGGCAACAAAGAGCGGTTAGTACCGATTGGCGAGCACGCTTCCGATTGGTTGGCCAAATACCTTAGCGAAACTCGTCAGACCTTAGTAGGGCAAAGACAGACCGACGCGTTGTTTCCGACCAGCCGCGGCGGTGCAATGACGCGCCAGGCGTTCTGGCATAACATCAAGCGCTATGCCAGCATTGCCGGCATAGATCGCGGGCGGTTGTCGCCACACACTTTGCGTCATGCATTTGCTACTCATTTGTTGGATCATGGTGCAGATTTGCGGGTGGTACAAATGTTATTGGGCCACACGGATCTATCTACGACACAGATCTATACGCACGTTGCACGCGAGCGCCTCAAGACACTTCACGCTCAACATCATCCGCGTGGCTAGCGAAGCGGGTAGGTCACTAGAGATCTTGCTTGGTTACCGGTTAGGCGTGACTACTGATCGGGAAGACTTCGAGGCCAGGGATGCGCTTGTAGCCGAGAATCAAAGACAGTTTATGGATGAGTCGCTTCCAGTTTAAAGACTCTACCCTTGTGCGCAACACTTCGTTGAGGGCTGGATTTAGCACGCCTGGCTCTTTGTCTATGTTAGGAAGCGCATGGAAACAGTCCCAGGTCAAATAGGCCAAGAGTAACGTCAGCAACTGAAGCGTCCAGCCTGGGTCGTTGGCGGCAAGCCATGTCATCCCAGCAAAGATTGTTACTACCAGAGAGAGCAGACCGTGGCGAACCAGTTTCGCTCGCGCCTTACCTAGATCCGCTAGCGCGTTGCGCAGACTCACTTCAGCAATCCGTGATGCCCGCAAGTGTGCCGCGTGTAAATCGCGGATCATGGTCAAAATCTTGATTAACCGTTCGCAGTGATAATTGTTCTTAATACCGAAGGAATCGATCGCGACAGCCAGGGCTTTGCGAAACTGGCGTTCATCCGCCGTCAGTGCTGGTTCTAAATAGCCATCCGCCGCTTGGTTTAACAGATAGCGCAACTCAAGCACATGCGCGACATCGATGGGGAAGCGTAAGGCCAGGATAGTATGGTAGAAAGATGGTAGACCGCGGGCGGTTAATCGCAGGTCAGCGACAGCGCGCGTGGCAATTTCAGACCCCATAAACGACACCTCGTCTATATTCTAGTATTGAGGGACCTCCCTGCGTTGTCGACATACCGTCTATGGCAGCGTAGACCCGAATAGCCGAAATTATAGCTATGATCACGGGTAGGGCCAACTCGACCGGCGCGGAGGCGCTGTCGGAAAATAGCGATATGCGGCGCGAGATGCCGTTGGACTGGGGAGAGAATTGAGAGCATTTAAACTTGATTGGACACGTCTAATGGCGCTGCTTGTTTTACTAGACGTTGGCCCCGGGGTTGCGGCCACTGCTGGCGATCCTGATATAGCCGCAAATCGCCTGCCTGAGGCTCTGGTGCAGGCGTTAAGGCATTATCGCATTCCCATCAATAGTGTCAGTGTTTTCGCCCAGGAGATTGGCCATGAGCCACCGATCGTGTCTGTGGCTAGCGATGTGGCACGCAATCCGGCGTCGGTCATAAAGCTTCTTCCTACTCTTGTGGCGTTGGAAGAACTGGGTCCAGCGTACACATGGAAGACCGAAGCCTATGCGACGGCCGCGGTCGAGAAGAGAAAGCTAGCTGGAGATTTGTACCTCAAGGGTTACGGCGACCCCTATTTCTTGACTGAGCACTTCTGGCGCCTACTGCGGGGCCTGCGAATCGGGGGCATCACCGGGATTGATGGCGATCTGGTGCTAGATAGGAGCTTCTTCGAACCCGATATGGTCGATCCCGCTGATTTCGACGGCCAGCCCTACCGTGTTTATAACACATCGGCAAGCGCTTTGTTGCTGAACTTTCATGCTATCAATTTCCGA
This sequence comes from Gammaproteobacteria bacterium, assembly GCA_029861795.1. Next base: position 16,299 of record JAOTYS010000030.1, read on the forward strand.
ATCGAACCGGACACGGATGCGCGCCGAGTACGAATTGTTGCCGATCCGCGACCAGACCAGGTCAAAATCGATAACCGGGTGGAGCTGATCAATGGCCCGTGCCGATACTGGAACAGTCGACCAAAAATGCGCGTGATACATACCCCGCACGCAGACACGGTACACTTTAGTGGCCGCTATGCGGCCGGTTGTGGACAACGCCCTCTGTTCCGGTCTATCAGTGAACCGGCACCGTATGTCTACGGTGTGTTCAAGAATCTTTGGCGTGAACAGGGCGGTCACTTTGCTGGTCAATTGCGGGAGCGCTTGCTACCAGCCGAAGCACGGCTGTTACACACCGCCTATTCTCGGCCGCTGGCGGATGTGGTTCGCAGCACAAATAAGTTCAGCAACAATGTCATGGCGCGGCAGCTGCTGTTGACCCTGGGCGCCGAGACCTACGACCCGCCTGGAACCTTGACCAAAGGGGTACAAGCGGTGCACGCGTGGCTGCAAAAAAAAGGCCTGCATTTTCCTGAGCTGGTGCTCGACAACGGTACTGGCCTATCGCGCGAAGTACGAATCTCGGCGCGCCACCTGGCCAAGCTACTGTTTACCGCCTACCGTAGCCCAACCATGCCGGAATTCGTGTCGTCGCTGCCGATAGCCGGTGTCGACGGTACACTCCACAAACGCTTTGCCAATAGTGATTTTGCCGGGCGTCTACACGTCAAGACGGGGACATTGGACAATGTTAGGGCCCTGGCCGGCTATTTGCTGGATGCGCGCGGCCGACGTCTGGTGGTGGTGTATTTGCACAATCATCGCAGCGCGCACCTACGTGCCGGGGCGCGGGCAGAGGCGGTATTTCTTCGATGGCTTTATAATCGCCCATAGACGCCAAGAACGCAGTCTTTTTGCCCTTACATCAGCGATTTCCACCATTTTCGGCGTCTTTCCCGCAATCTCTCCCATCTGCGATAATCATCCAGATCTGGGGTAGACATGCTGGTTGGGATCGTCGATCCTTACGGGTCAGTCGAGAATCACCGATAAACCGAAGAGTAATGCGGGTTTTCGACGCCGGTTCTATTGAGCCCAATCACTCAGCGCCACCGCCCGCGGGTGAGTTACTGCCGACGAATACGGAACCGCCTCTAACAACTCGCACGGTTTTCGGATTAATGGGAAGGGGAACGACATGGGAAAGCAGCGCTACAAGGCAATTATCTCCAACGGCGGCGAAGAGACCAGCCTGCCCATACTGGAAGGGACGATGGGCCCGCCCGCTGTCGATATCCAGCAGCTTCATGCCCGACATGGACTACTAGCCTTCGATCCGGGTTTTCGTTCGACTGCATCGTGCGAAAGCGCGATCACCTATATCGATGGCGATAAGGGCGTGTTGCTCTATCGCGGCTATCCGATCGAGGAACTCGCGGAAAGTAGCAATTTCATGGAATCGGCCTACTTGCTGATGTTCGGGGAGCTGCCGAGCAAAAGCGAATACCAAAATTTTTGGCAGTTGATTTCGCACCATAGCCTGTTGCATGAACAAGTGCTGAATTTCTATAGTGGATTTCGACGCGCCGCCCATCCCATGGCCATCATGATTGGTGTAGTAGGAGCGCTGTCGGCGTTCTATCACGAAGACATGAACATTCAGGATCACGATGACCGCGTGGATGCTGCCATCCGTCTTATCGCTAAGATACCGACGATCGCCGCCGCCAGTTATACATATAGTATGGGGCGGCAGATCCGGTATCCAAGTAACGATCTCGATTACGCCGCTAACTTTTTGCAGATGTTGTTCGGTGTCCCGAGCGAGGATTACGTGGTGGATGCCGTAGTAGCGAGTGCGATGGATATGATTTTATTGTTACACGCGGATCACGAGCAAAATGCGTCTACCTCAACTGTACGTCTGGCTGCATCGTCGGGCGCGAATCCCTTCGCCTGTATCGCGGCCGGGATCGCCAGCCTGTGGGGGCCGGCCCACGGCGGTGCCAATGAAGCGGTGTTGCATATGCTGATGGAAATCGAGAGACCGGAGAACATACCCGATGTCATCGTCCGCGCTAAAGATAAAGAAGATCCATTCCGGTTAATGGGTTTCGGCCACCGTGTCTATAGAAACGTTGATCCACGTGCGCGGGTAATTCAGAAAATGGCACGCGAGACGCTCGATCACCTGGGTATCGATGATCCGCTACTCGAGATCGCGATGAAGCTGGAAGAGATCGCGCTTAAAGACGAATACTTCGTCGAGCGTAAGTTGTATCCGAATGTAGACTTTTACTCTGGCATACTGTTACGTGCCATGGGATTGCCGATGACAATGTTCACCGCCATCTTCGCATTGGCGCGAACGGTGGGGTGGGTCAGTCATTGGCTAGAGCTGTCGGATGAGAGCCACGGGATTGATCGACCAAGACAGCTCTATGTAGGCGAGAAACTTCGCCACTACCCCAACAAAAAATAATCGCTACGCACCCGACAAGGTGCGCTGTGATCCCAGCTGCCGTTGCGCGTACGATTGTGCCAACGACCGGCGCCTCACATAAGCCTCACGTGCAATCGCAATATCTTCGAGGAAGTACGGCAGCTCTTCTAGCAACAAAGCCTGGGGTCCATCGACCAATGCTTTCTGGGGGGCCGGATGAAAATCGGCAAGTACCATGTTAGCCCCCACTAAGATTCCCTGGGCGGCGACATGCAGGACATCCAGTATGCCGTCTGGATCTTGTTCGCGTGACCCCACCGAATGTGAAGGATCAATGCATACCGGCATGCGGGTAAGGCGTTTAATCACCGGCACATGGGCGAAGTCAACGAAGTTGCGGTGTGGATCACCCAAATTAGTTTTCATACCGCGAAGGGCAAAGATGATCCTATGGTTACCCTCGCTCGCTAGATACTCGGCTGCGTTAAGCGACTCTTCCAAAGTAATGCCGAAGCCACGTTTGAGTAAAATCGGAAACTCCTGTTGACGCCCAACCATCTTTAGCAGCTCGAAATTTTGGGTATTACGCGTGCCGATCTGTAACATCACGCCAGTTGGGTGTCCGCACTGATCGAGCGCTTGCCGGATTTCGTCGATGTGAGAGTCGTGGGCGACCTCCATCGCGATGACTTTGATGTCGTACTTTCCCGCGAGCTCAAATACCCAAGGCAGACATTTGGCGCCGTGCCCCTGGAATGCGTATGGATTTGTGCGCGGCTTATAAGCGCCCATGCGCGTACATAGCTGGCCATGGTCCTTGAGCGCTTGCATCATTTTTTCGACGTGCTCGGGCGCATCAACCGCACATAGGCCAGCGAATATGTTTAAGTTGCCCTGGTCGAATCGTACGCCGTTGTATTCAAAACCGGTAGAGCGACGGTCATCACGGTGACGACCGATGATCCGGTATTCCTCGGAAACCCTCACCACCCGTTCGACGCCGGCCAGGCTTTCGATCTCGGCCTTGTCCAACGCCGAGGTATCGCCGATGACGTAGATCTCGGTGAGGGTCTGGCTCGCGCCCACCTCGCGGTGCACGCGCGTAGTTATATTTGGTTTGCCATTCAGGAAGTCGAGGATGCTTCGGTACTCCGGGCTCCCCTGAGCGATGTTGGGGTGCAGAATGACTATCATTGAACGTATCTCGATTTCACAGATTCAGCATTATTGTAACAACTGAGCGCAAATAAGTATGTGGGCCGAAGCGACATTGGCGTGTTTCGAGGCGGTCAGGATCTCATGCCGGTGCCACTCGACGACAGCAGCAATCCGTCCACCCAGCTCGATGGCAGTAGACGCTTTAGAATCGCGAACGCGTGGGTCGGTATGGTAACGCGGTATCGAACTTTTGGGCGTCTGGCCTCGAGCGCGTGTACAACCTTCCTTAACACGGCCTCTGGTGGCAACGTAAAGGGCGGCTCTACCGTTTGCTCGGCGAGACGCTTTTCGAGCGCCACATAGCGGTCTCGATGGACACTGTGGTCAACGCGGATGTTGGTCTTAAAGGCGGCATAGGCGTTCTTGCGAAGGTCAGTTTGGATGGGTCCGGGCTCAATCAAACAGACATAGATACCAGTGCCGCGTAGCTCCAAGCGCAGCGTGTCAGATAGCGCTTCCAGCGCGTACTTGCTTGCATTGTAGGCGCCACGGTAGGCGAGACATACAAAACCGAGCACTGAGCTGATCTGGATAATGCGCCCACAACCCTGGGCGCGAAATATAGGCAATATCCGATTCGTGAGTTCGTGGGTACCGAACAGGTTGGTTTCAAACTGCGATCGC
>JAOTYS010000328.1 GCA_029861795.1 Gammaproteobacteria bacterium
CGAGGGGGTATCTGCATGGGAATGATGCTCTCGGTGGTGACTGGCCCACCACACCGGGCCACGCTGGCCTGCAGTACAACCCGCTGTTGCCATCGCGAATTGGAACCAGCGTGAGGTCTTGAAGGCACGATGCGAAAAATAGCGATGGTAAAAGGCCGTCACAAAGAACATCCTCAATGCGTAAAAGATCAGAGCAGCAAATATCGCCACCCAGCTGGCTCCTACCCACAACACCGATAGGCATGCTATGTGCATAACTACGAACGCAGCGACCCGAACTGGATCGAGAGCCTGCCTTTCGGTCTCACTAAGATGCTCCAAACGCCGTGGGTCGTTGAGCAGCCAAGCCACAAACCCAAGCAATGGATTTCGAGCTCCTGTGTTAATGGATTGGCAAACGGCTGTCATGATCGTTTCCTTGTACAGTTGTCGGAAGTATGATGTCGCACCCGTCAAAGACGGGTGGACGAGACGTGAAAGTTGTGTGAAGGCCGCAGTTAACTAGCCCGCGGCACGGATTTCATCGTTCCCTTCAGGAAACTCCACAGTAACGCGAGTTCCGGCATTAGGCTTACTATCAATGCGCACCGGCCATCCAAAACGGTCAGCGAATCGCTTGACGATGGTAAGCCCGACGCCATGGCCGCCGCGGCGACGCTCGCCGGCACGGAAATACGGCCGGAAAGCCTTACGCACATCATCCTCGGTCATGCCAACACCGCTGTCAGAAATGGTCACTGCTCGATCGGCAATCTCGATCTCCACACGCCCCTGATCGGTGTACGAGAAGGCGTTGCGCAACAGGTTGCCAATAACCACAGATAGCGCCTTGTCAGATGCGCTCGCAACAAGCGTATTTCTGAAATTCTTAGCGACCTCAATGGGCTTGTCTTGGAACAACAGTCTCGCGCGCTCAAGTTCCTCATCAACTACGTCGTTCACGCACACTGGTTCAGACGACAGACCCTGACCCGATTCGCGGGCCAGTAACAAAAAGGCATCAACCAGCTCCTCCATATCGGCAACAGCGTTCTTGATACGCATCACGGACTTATGTGCTGGTGGTGACAGCTCCTGTTCGCTAAGCAGCATATCGGAGGCGAGCCTTATGACTGTTAATGGGCTACGCAATTCGTGACTGGCGTCACGGGTAAAATTGCGTTCTCGATCTACAAACTCGTTCAATTGGCCAGCAAATCTTTCAAGCGCCTCAGACAGCGCCAAAACCTCTCGGTCCACGTCGGCGGGTAACTGATCTGCCCTAAACTTTTTAGGGTCTGGAGAGGCTGGATCTAGATTGGCCACCTCTCGTGCAAGCCAAATAACCGGTGATACGGCTCGACGGGAGAGACGGTAACTGATCCAAGTGAGCAAATAAATGACCGCGAGGACGGCAGCGAGCGGCAGCAGGCCAAAAAAGAGTGACAACTCCCTGACCTTCTCACCATCAAACAATAAGACTAACTTGTGCCCAAATCTTTCTGACACATAGGCGACAGAAATATCCGCTTGGCTGCGAAGGTCATGGAAGCCGGACCCGAGTCCGACAATGTTGGGAGGAACTGGGCTGTCTTCGGGGGCGGGTAGCAAGTACCCAGTCAGGTTCAACGTGTCTGGCTGGGAGAACTGCGCTTCCTTTTCGTAGTGATTCCAAAAATAGTCGGCCTCATCCCTTAATGCTTGTTTGATCAATACCTCCTCGAGCACAAAGCCAGCTGCATAAACCCCCAGCACCGCCGTCACACTGATCGCGACCGCTTGTAGGAGGAAAGCTTTGCCGAGCTTGCGTCTAAGGCCGATTCGGTTCTTCACTGATATCAACCATGCGATACCCGGCATTCTGGATGGTGTGCAGAAGCGGTTTATCGAAAGGTTTATCGATAGCCTTGCGCAGGTTATAAAGATGGCTACGCAAGGTATCGCTGTCAGGTAGTATCTCCCCCCAAACCTGTCGCTCGATGTCCCTGCGACTCACAACTCGCGGCGAGGCGCGCAGGAGGATGGCCAATATCTTGAGCCCGATGGGTGTGACGGTCAGCTCCTGCCCACCGCGTTGCAGCTGTAACGTCCCAGTATCGAGGGTAAGATCACCGACTCGAAGCACCTCAGGGCTGACCTGTCCGCGGTCACGACGAACCAAGGCGCGCACCCGAGCCTCGAGCTCCTGCATCGCAAAGGGTTTCACCAAATAATCATCTGCCCCGGCATCCAGACCCGCGACTTTATCCTGTAGCGTGTCTCGAGCAGTCAGCATAAGCAGTGGAGTCGGCTTATTCGCCTCATTGCGCAGCTTCGCACATAGCTCCAAGCCACCAATGCCCGGGAGCATCAGGTCAAGGATAATCACGTCATAGGGGTTTGTGACCGCTAGGTGGAGACCGGTTACGCCATCGGCAGCATAGTCCACCGCATAGCCGTGGCGCTCAAAATACGCGAACACCATCTCAGCGATATCTTGATGGTCTTCTATCAATAGGATGCTGCTGGGATTGGACGACTCCACTGTATTACTCGAATTAGTTTCCCCTCTATGTGAAAGCAGAATATAGCAGTAGCAAGTGTGAATTTTGCGTGAAGATCCATGGCAATCAGATTTCACACGGACTTCACTTTCGAGATTCTATCATTACTTAAACGATCAACTCTCGGAGTGTAACGTGGCCCCCGACAATAGATTAGCGCTGTTAAGCAATGTTTCCGAAAAGCCCACGAGTGTGCGGCTAGAAAACGCATTTACTTCCATCCTTCAAGCTGTCGGTGAGGATCTTGGGCGTGAGGGCCTATGCAAGACACCGGCACGCGCAGCCAAGGCTTTCCAATTTATGACAGGGGGTTACAAAGAATCACCCCATGACGTCGTGAAGGATGCTCTATTCGAATGCGAGGCAGAGGAGCTAGTGATAGTGAGAGACATAGACTTGTTCTCGCTTTGTGAGCATCATTTGTTGCCGTTCTTCGGAAAATGCCAGGTGGCCTATTTGCCCACCGGAAAGGTAGTCGGTTTGTCTAAAGTTGCTCGAATCGTTGATCTCTATTCTCGTCGCCTGCAAAACCAGGAGGCATTGAGTCAGCAAATTGCCGAGGCTGTATTTGAGGTCACCGAAGCCCGGGGTGTTGGTGTGGTAATGCAGACCAAACACATGTGTATGATGGCGCGTGGCGTTCAAAAGCAGAACGCGAGCATGTCGACGATTGTCACTTTAGGTGAAATCAAAACGAACTCATCAGTTAGACGCGAATTTTTGCACCTGGCAGGGACAAATGGCATTTGAGGTAACAAGCTAGGCAGGTTAGTGGACCTCGATGGTATGATTGCGTGTGTCGGTCTCTTTCTGCAAATTAAATTCCAGATTCACAAAATCTTGACGTTGTTTCGACGTCGTGTTCACCGGCTGTTTGGTGAAATGGCCTAAGAAGACATTAAGTTTTCGTTCAGTTATCCATACACACTTCAAGATTAGGAGCATTATACAATGAGACCATCTAGTAAGTTGTTCAAGTCTACCCTTTTGGTTGCAGCACTGCTGGCTGGAGGATCGGCTGCACGCGCGGCTGATATTGTGGACACTGCCATAGAGGCCGGGAGTTTTAACACCTTGGTAGCCGCTGTCCAGGCCGCGGGGTTGGTCGATACGCTTAAAGGCGACGGACCATTTACCGTGTTTGCCCCGACGGACGAGGCGTTTGCAGCTCTACCGGAAGGGACTTTGGATTCTTTACTCAAACCAGAGAACAAAGACCAATTGGTGGCGATTCTCACTTATCACGTAGTTCCGGGTGAGGTTATGTCAAGCGATGTCGCGGGGAAGCAGCTTAGCTTCCAGACAGTGGAAGGTTCGCTTGTAGAAGTGAACGGCATGTCAGGCGTGCGTATCGACGAGGCCCAGGTCATACAGGCCAACGTAAAAACCGACAATGGCGTCATTCACATTATCGACAAAGTGATCTTGCCAAATTAACACGGCCACGGAAGTATGTCGAAGTGCCCGGGCGGAAAGCCGGGCACTTTTTTTTGGAAATTCTTAGGCTTCAATTGGCATGGAACTGCTGGCGTATCCATGTCGACGGAGTGGTAAACGCCATGAAAAGGGCACTGCCTTTCCGCCACCATCACCTCCGTATTGCTGACATATGTCGGCCCGTTACGCTAAACTCTTTCGATCACGCGTTCACGACGTATTTATTCGGATTTCTTGCTACCGCCTCGACTAACGCGGTGTAAGCGGGGTGAGAACCAATGTGTTTCAGTAGCTGTATTCTCAGCTGCGGATGCAGCGCCTGCGCTTGGGCGACTAAATTAGGTATGTCCCTAGCAATGTGGTTGCCGGTGTTGAGAAACAAGGGCAGCACGTCGACGGAAGTGGCGCCCTCGCGCACGGCCTGCTCTATCGCTTCGGGCAAAGTGGGCTCGGCAACCTCAAGAAAGGCATATCTAACGCTATGCGCAGCGACAGTCTGATCAACGGTTGTTGTCAGCGCAGCGACTTCTTTTGCAGTTGCCCTGTGACGGCTTCCGTGCGCCAGTAAAATGAGAGCTTGCATAAGGCGACGCCATGTTAGGAATTGAGCAGAAAGTGTATCACTGCTCATACAGCGTCACGAATAGAAATTTGCGGTCACCATTCAAGATCTAACAATTGTTAGATCAGATTCCTTAGCATTAGCTCCGGCGGGTGTGGGTTGAGGTAAAATTGCTTGCTGATATATGGATCTGGATTCTTGCGAAAGTGATGCTTGAGTAAAGTAATCGGAACGATTAGGGGAACCTGTCCAAGACGATAGCTGTCGATCACTTCGGAAAGCTCAGACTTGTCCTGAACATCCAGCCGGTCCTTAAGATAGCCCTGTAGGTGTTGCAGTACGTTCGTGTGACCCTTACGTGTGGCACGCCGCTTTAGTGTGGCCATGAGCTTAGCAATGTATTCTTCAGCGGCCTGGGTAATCGGCTTTTTTCCAGCTTCCGCGACAAGTTTGCCTAACTCTGTGTAGTACTTGTTGCCGTGGGCCAAAATACCGTACTTGTGATGAGTATGGAATTCCACCAGTCTGTGGGCGCTTATGCCTTTCTTGGTGAGGTCTTGCCAGCGCTTATAGGTAAACACCCGTTCCAGAAAATTCTCTCTTAGCACTGGGTCATGCAGGCGACCCTCTTCTTCCGCTGGCAACAAAGGATTTGCCTTCATAAAGGCGTCCGCGTACTGCCCCACACCTTTCTTGTTCGGTGCGCCATTCCCCGTGCTGGGATACAGCTTAACGCGTTCCATGCCACAGCTCGGTGATTTGCTTTTAAAAATGTACCCACTGATATCAGACAGTTCCTTCGCCATCTGGGTACCGTACTCCCGTAGCTTGTCTGTGACATCCAATTCAGGATCTTTTACACTGACGACCCTGGCTGCTTCCAGTTTTCCGCGAAGCTGAATAGGTGGCCGGGGTACACCAAGACCAATGCTGACTTCGGGACACACAGGCACAAATTCGAAGTAATGGGTAAGCGCATTGGTGATGAAACTATCACGTTTATGCTCACCGTCATATCGAACATTCTGCCCCAAGAGG
>JAOTYS010000329.1 GCA_029861795.1 Gammaproteobacteria bacterium
ACGACATAAGGGCAGTGGTTACACATGAACACCACCAATAGGCCTGGGGCATCGCTGAAGTCACTGAGCGAGAACTCCTTACGTTGTACCGCCCTATTGGTGTTGGGCAGGCTAAAGTCAGGGGCTGGCTCACCGAGCTCAAGCATTGTGGACACCGTCCGTACCATTGGAAAAGCTCCTACTACCTCTGCGTTGCCGGACTAGACATCAACTGTGCACGCCACTTAGAACCACACATATTCGTGGCACGCCTCATCGGACTCAAACTGCAAACCGGAGTACGCTCATGAAGCGCGCAATGATTGCTCGGCGTGACTCGCGGTACGCATGGCACACACCGGGCAGGCCGGGTCCTTGCGCAATCTGCCGGTGCGCCATTCCATGGTGCGGGCGTCTAGCATCAGTAGACGGCCGTCCAGATCCTCACCGATATTGAGTAGCACCTTGATAGTTTCTGTCGCTTGAATGGTCCCGATGATTCCAACCACAGAGCCAAGGATTCCGACATCGCCGCACCGCTCGCCCGGCGCGTCGGTCTCGGTATACAGACAGCGGTAACACGGACTGTTGGGTCGATCTAGGCGAAACACCGAGACCTGACCCTCCAACTGGATGGCTGCGCCTGAGATCAAAGGCGTACTAGTAAGCGCACATGCTCGATTAAGTTCGAAACGAGTGGGGAAGTTGTCAGTGGCGTCCACCACCGCATCCGCCAGGCGAACCTCCTCAAGCAGTGCGTCCTGCTCAAGTTCATAGCCATGGGTGGTCACTTTGATGTCAGGATTTAACGCACGTAGGGCCTGCTGCGCAGAATCGACTTTCAGGGCGTCGACCCTCGGCGTGGTGTGAGCAATTTGGCGTTGCAGGTTTGACAGATCAACGATATCGTAATCGGACATCACCAGATGGCCGACCCCACTCGCCGCCAGATACATTATCACCGGTGAGCCCAGGCCTCCGAGTCCAACAACAAGCACCCTTGAACTCAACAGGCGTTGCTGTCCGTCCACACCGATTTCGGGTAGCATAATCTGCCGACTGTAACGCTGAAGCTGCAATTCATCCATGTTTCTCAGTCTAACATGAGTCACGCGATATTCGGGCCAGGGCATGACCCCGGCGGACACGCGTCTGCTGCACTAGACTTGATCCGTGCGCTTACCGCCGCCGCGGCGTTAGGCGCTGAAATCTTCTAAAACGACATGAGCAAGCTGACGCACTTCAACATCGCAGGCGAAGCACATATGGTGAATGTGGGGGACAAAGCGGTGACCCACAGGGTTGCAATGGCCCAGGGTGAAATTCACATGCAGCCGGAGACGCTGCAACTGATCGTTGAGGGTGGCCACAAAAAGGGAGACGTGCTGGGAATTGCGCGCACCGCTGGCATCATGGCAGCGAAACGCACCTCAGAGCTCATCCCGTTGTGTCATCCACTCTCGCTGACCCGAGTTGAGCTCGACCTTGAACCCCTACCAAAAGACCACGCTGTAAGCTGTCGCGCCACAGTTGAGACGCATGGACGCACCGGCGTGGAAATGGAGGCGCTTACTGCTGTGCAAATCGCATTGCTTACCGTGTACGACATGTGCAAGGCCGTCGACCGTGGAATGACTCTGACAAACATTGGTCTTGTGGAAAAGCAAGGCGGCAAATCTGGTCATTGGAAACGAGGAAAGAATCCATAGTGTCCTCTAGCCACGCGCCTCAATCGAGCTGTGACCTCGATCCTGGCTCTTTGTCGGTAGAGCAGGCACTGCACCGAATGCGCACGGCGATACAACCCGTTACCGGGTTTGAGTGTCTGTCTCTACGTCACGCACTTGGTTACGTCGTTAGGGAGGATATTCGATCACCCCTCGATGTGCCTTCACACACCAATTCCGCCATGGACGGGTATGCGATAAGAGCTGCGGACGTACAAGGTTCAGATGGCACCGACCTTAAGGTCTTGGGCACAGCATGGGCCGGCAGGTCATACAGCGGAACCGTTGGAGCGGGGCAATGTGTACGCATTATGACCGGCGCGGTGATGCCCAATGGCGCCGATACGGTGGTAATGCAGGAACAGGTAGAACAACGCGATGACTACATCCATGTCGCAGGACAACATCGAATAGGACAAAACGTTCGCGCAGCCGGCGAAGATGTGCGCCGCGACGACGTAGTAATCGCCGCCGGGTCAATGTTACGACCTTCGGACTTGGGAGTACTGGCGTCCATCGGCGTTGCTGAAGTCAAAGTCTATCGGAGTATTCGCGTCGCGTTTTTCTCCACTGGAGACGAGTTGCGCTCCCTTGGTCAGACCATTCAGGACGGAGAAGTCTACGACAGCAACCGCTACACCTTATACGGCATGCTCACCCGACTAGGGGTGGAGATTGTAGACATGGGGGTGGTACGCGATGATCCCGAGGCTACTCGCGAAGCATTCCTAAAGGCCGCGGCCGTGGCTGACGTGATCATTACCTCCGCAGGCGCGTCGGTGGGTGAAGCCGATTTTATCAAGGAAACCCTAGATCAAGTGGGCTCGGTGAACTTTTGGAAAATCTCGATGAAGCCCGGTAGGCCATTGGCATTCGGTCGGGTGGATAACGCTTGGTTTTTCGGGTTGCCGGGTAATCCGGTGTCGGTGATGGTCACCTTCTACCAATTCGTGCAGCCAGCTATCAAAAGGTTGATGGGTCAACGCGAAGTCAATCCCATCCGAATCAAAGCACGCAGTGGCTCGAGATTGCGTAAGCGACCCGGTCGCACCGAGTTTCAACGTGGCTTGGTAGAACCCGATGCGCACGGAGAGCTGTTGGTGCGCAGTACTGGCGAGCAAGGCTCGGGGATATTGAGCTCGATGACCAAAGCCAACTGTTTCATTGTGTTGCCTAAAGACAGTGGCGATGTGGAGGCAGGTGACTTGGTGGAAATCCAGCCGTTCGAAGGACTGGTCTAGCCTATTATCAAGGCGCCGTAGTATTGAAATCGGATATTGCGCGTTGGAATCAGAAATACGCTAAGCGCACGCCAGATTTTCAGCCGGATACGCTGCTTACTGATTTCCAAGACCTGCTCACGGGTGGCGGAGCTGCTATCGACATCGCTTGCGGCGTGGGACAAAACGCCCTGTTCCTCGCGAGAAGAGGATACCAAGCATTCGCTGTTGACTGCAGCGTGGTGGGAGTGCGCTACTGCATGGAAGCAGCACAGCAAGAGGGACTTGCGGTGTTTCCCTTTGTTGCAGATCTTGACCGTTACCGGCTGCCAAAGAATCAGTTTGATATCATTGTGGTGTTCCGCTTCCTCAATCGAGAGCTAATAACAAACATCAAGCACGCGCTTAAACACGATGGATTAGTCTTCTATCAGACATTCAACCGAAATTTTCTCGCTGAGCACCCCGAATTCAACCCTGCCTACATTGTGCGGCCCGGAGAACTATCGGAGATGTTCGCAGACCTTGTCTGCTGCGCCACCAACGACGCTGACTGCACAACCGAATCCCAAACTTATTGGATTGGTCGAAAAAACTAGTGATAAACGCTGCGGTATAAGCGTTTCAGTACGACAAGCGATTTCAGTACTCGGTGGCCTTCTTGTTCGACTGTTCGAACGCCGCGAGCTGTTCTGGCGTTGGCTTCTCTTGGTACTGATCCTTGTAATCGGAATACGGCATGCCATAAATAATTTCCCGCGCCTCATCATAGGAGATATCGATGCCGCGCTCCGCCGCCGCGCCTGTATACCACTTCGCCATGCAATTTCGGCAAAAATAGGCGAGGTTCATCAGATCAATATTCTGCACCTCGGGATTCTTTTTAAGGTGTTCCGCTAGCTTGCGAAATACCGCTGCCTCAATCTCGGTCCGGGTTTCGTCTTTCATCTGTAAAGTCTCCGAGCTCTAACCTGGGGTATTACTCTGCACCCATCGTTGTCCACCCTCTAGGCTTTCTTTTTTCCAGAATGGTGCTGTGGATTTCAATTCTTCCATCAGGAACCGACACGCATCGAACGCGGCAGCGCGGTGGGCGGACCAAACCGCCACTAAAACAATAGGATCATTCGGGGTAATTGTCCCAACACGGTGGATAATCACGGTGTCTAAAATATCCCACCGCTCAAGAGCCTGTTCACTGATTTTTTCCAGATGCTTGGCGGTCATTTTTGGGTAATGCTCCAAGCTCATTGACTGCACTGCGTCTCCTTCGTTGAAATCACGCATAGTTCCAACAAACACTGCAGTGGCCCCGAATTTATTGGTGAGCTCAGGCGTCAGCTGTTGGTGTCGCTTGACTTCCGCCCACGGTTCGAAACCCTGTTCTCGCAATTCCACCTTCATCGTCCACCCCCGGTGACTGGCGGAAAGAAGGCGACCTCATCGCCATCGTGAACCACCGTATCCGCCTTCTCGTATTCCATGTTGACCGTCATTAGCAGATTATCTGGGATATCGCTACCGCTGGTCACACATCGCCATACTTCTCCCACGGTAGCAGGTTTGGGCAGCTCTATCGTCTTGTCCTTGATCCCAGTCTGTTCGCGCAAGCTTGCGAAAAACCGAACCGTTACTGTCATAGCATGTGAACACCAATCACCTGATCTGACACTTTAATCTACCATCTGTACCGGCGAACTGCGATAGATCATAGTGCGAGTGCGTCCCCCCGATGAACGGCTGCTATACCAAGACAGCGGTATAATTCCTATATCGAAACAGAGGGTCATGCCATGCCAAAGACAGCTTCCGGACCAAGAGAAAGGGCATTCATTCCCATCGGCATCGCAGTGCTGGTGGTGTCTGACTCGCGCACCGAGAAAACCGACAAGTCTGGGGAACTCCTTGTTAAGCGTATCGAGAACGCAGGCCATCGGTTACATGATAAGCGCATCGTCCCGGATAACATCTACCAGATACGCGCCGTAGTAGCCCAATGGGTTGCCGACAACGACGTGCAGGTGGTGATAACGACCGGCGGTACCGGCGTCACCGGCCGCGACGGCACGCCAGAAGCAGTGACCCCATTGCTTGACAAAGAACTCGACGGTTTTGGCGAGATGTTTCGTGTGCTCTCCTATGAAAGCATTGGGGCATCGACGCTACAGTCACGCGCCGTAGCAGGCACCAGCAACGGCACCTATGTGTTCTGCCTGCCTGGTTCTTCAGGGGCTTGTGCAGACGCCTGGGACAAACTCATTCAACATCAGCTGGACTACCGCACACAGCCCTGCAATCTGGTAGAACTTATGCCCAGACTACTGGAGAAGTAAGTGACGGACTGGCCCCACGCGTTCAACCGTGCGGCCGTGGACGCAGGTTCACCGCCTCTACACTTTTGGCAGCGGTTGCCCTACAACTTCAAAAAACATGTCCAAAAACCTATGTGTGAGTCCCCAGACCACATGATTCTCCGAATGGCTGACCCTGATTCCAGGATACAAATCATCGCCGTGAGCGGAGAATCGTTGGCGCACGTGACGCGTGGGATCCAACATGGTGTTTAACGGCACCCACAGCGCTGCTCGCACTTCATGATTTAGCGACGTCTCAATGGACTC
>JAOTYS010000330.1 GCA_029861795.1 Gammaproteobacteria bacterium
GGAATAGTGAACTTGCTGCACGGTCTCCCATGGGTTGGATGGGAACAGTTGTGAGTCGCGGTCGTGGATTAGGTGTCGTAGTCGCCACCGGGATCAATACCGAGTTTGGGCGTATCGCAAGACTTACGCAGACCGTAAGCAAGGAAACCACGCCGTTACAGCGAAAGCTTGCAACGCTGGCAAGACAGCTCGGAGCATTTTCGGTTGCTATCTCTGTGTTTGTCGTTGTTGCGGGATGGTGGCTAGGAAGACCTTTGTTGGAGGTATTCCTGACAGGTGTTGCTTTGGCAGTAGCAATTGTTCCCGAAGGGCTGCCGGCCGTAGTGACGATTGCGTTGGCCCTGGGTGTTCGGGCCATGTCCAGACGTCGAGCGTTGATGCGGAGGCTACAGGCTGCTGAAACCTTAGGTAGTGCCGATGTGATCTGCGCAGACAAAACCGGCACGCTGACCCAAAATGAGATGACCGTTACTCGGATATGGGTTGCCGAGGGGGAGATCCAAGTGACCGGTGTGGGGTATGACCCTGCCGGACACTTCGAAGTGAATGGATCCAAAATCGATTATAAGAATCGTAACGACTTGCTTGCCCTGTTGGAGGCAGGGCTCATCTGTAATCATGCGCGTTTGAGTAAGCCTGGTGACAACTGGGTGAAGTTTGGTTCGCCGACTGAGGCGGCTCTGGTGGTGGCGGCGTATAAAGCTTGGTTATCACCGCGAGCGAGTTTCGAGTCTGTCGCTGAATTTTCCTTCGATTCAACGAGAAAGCGTATGACCGTCGTGATGGAAGAGCCTGAGGGCAAGGTGGCTTTCGTCAAAGGCGCTCCCGAAGTGGTACTGCAGCGCAGCACATGGGTTCTAGAAGGAGATCGGAAACGGCCGATCGATCATCACTATCATCAAGCGATCGAGGACGCATACCGTCGTATGGCAAACAGTGGCCTGCGCATCCTCGCTCTGGCCAAACGTCGATTGCCTGAGGCATTACCTATCACCGAAGCAAACGTCGAACGGGATCTGGTATTCCTCGGGATGGTGGGCATCATTGATCCGCCGAGGCCGGAGGTTCGCCGAGCAGTTCAGTTGGCACGCGAGGCGGGTATTCAAATTTATGTCGTCACAGGGGATGCCGGACCTACTGCGGTTGCAGTCGCAACGTTGGTGGGATTGGCCGTGGATAGAGTAGTCACTGGGCAAGAACTTGCCGCGGTGGATGATGAAGCCCTGGACGCAATTCTTGAGCAGAACGTGGTATTCGCTCGAATAACTCCAGAGGACAAACTCAGAATCGTTAGGCAGTTGCAGCGTCGCGATAAGGTCGTGGCCATGACAGGGGATGGAGTCAATGACGCGCCCGCGCTGAAAAAGGCAGATGTGGGCATTGCGATGGGCATCAAAGGAACAGATGTCGCCAAAGCTTCTTCGGACATGATTCTTACTGACGATAACTTTGCGTCCATTGTCAACGCAGTGGAAGAGGGTAGGCGTCAATACGACAACATTCAGAAATTTGTGCGCTACCTCATGTCCTCGAACACCGGGGAAGTGGTCGCGATTCTCACCAATATTTTGCTCGCTGCACCATTGATTCTGCAGCCCATCCAGATACTTTGGATGAATCTCGTCACTGATAGCGTTATTGCGCTGGCGCTTGGGGTGGAGCCCGCAGAGAAAACGGTAATGAAACGTTCGCCTAGAACTGCAGGGGAACGAATCCTGAGCAGATCGGGAATCGTATGGATTATCGTGATCGGAAGCTATATCGGAATCGCGACTCTCTGGTTATTCCATCACTATCTGAATGCCTCTGGTGCTGATTCGATTGCGCGGGCCCAGACTGTTGCATTTACGGGGATTATAGTGATGGAGAACATAACGATCTTTAGCTTTCGTTCGTTAAGGGAGCCATTACTGGTTACTGGGTTCCTTTCAAATCCATGGGTATTGGTGGCATGGGGCGTAACTATATTTCTTCAAGTTGGGGCGGTCCATCTGCCACTATTACAAACGGCGTTGCATACCGTGCCGCTCGGATGGGAAGACTGGGGTCTAGTGGTCATGCTCGCCTTGCCGTTGGTGATAGTTCCGGAGTTGATCAAGCTTAGGTATGTTGACCTCAAGGCTCGAACGAAATAACTGCCTCGCGCGATTAGTAGAGTTGGACGGTGCGCTCCAACAACTCTGACCAAAGCGAATTAATTCGACTCAGGTGCTCGGCGACAATCTCTTGTACCGGCTGTTTCAGATTATCGAGTGGTCGTCCATCTTCTAGACGAATACGCACGTCAACGAGTCTAGGTTGGTGAATCGGCCGACCGATTTGACTGACAAGCGTACAGTAGGCCTCTGATATTTCCGGCAATTCCTCAACGAGTATCTTCGCTATCCGCCCAGCAATGACGTTATAGAGTTTTCCTACATGAGTGATCGGATTTTTTCCTGCTGCGGCCTCCATTGTCATCGGGCGATAAGGCGTAATGATTCCATTGACGCGATTGCCGCGGCCCGTCAGACCATCGTCTCCTGATTCAGCGGATGTCCCGGTCACTGTGAGATAGACGTTGTTGTTTTCCGGTAGGTCGGCCGCGTTGACAAAGATATTCACGCTCGGAAATGATTCAGCAGCGAGCTCTCTGGTTAGATTCGAAATAATCGACTTGGAGTGAAGGTAAGACTCGAGGTTGGGGAGATAATGGCTAATCATTGCACAGGCGATATTGAGTTCCAGCGTCTCCCCGCGACGTATACCCATCACCTTTATGTCTTCGCCGATTTCAGGATGAGCTTGTTTGATTTGTTCAGAGTTAAGGTACTTTTCGATCTGTAATACAAGTCTTTCAAGGCGACTAAGAGGAGCGTAGCCAACGCCGCAGGAAGTATCATTGGAGAGACGAATTCCCGCTTCTCGCTCGAGTAGGTAAAGATCGATCAGTTCCGAGGAGCTTGGACGCACAAGGCAATGAATTCGGAGATGTTTCTCGGGATCTAACCCGTGCAAATGTCTTCTAAACCAGGCATGACAACACTCGGTGGCCAGTTGCTCCACCGGCACATTCAGTCGCGAATGGGACAGAGTGGCCCTTCCTGCCAAAAAGAGCTCGATGGGTTTAATGGTGTTGCCACCACCAAATTCTGGTTTTGAGACCCCAGCCCACAACAAAATCTTGTCGACGTTGTGATGCAGGACTAGACCGAATTTGTCGAGATAAAAGCGGCACAACGCAATGCTCAGTTCCTCAGCAATTGCATCGCATATCGTATCGGGGTGTCCCAGGCCCTTGCGCTCCACCACTTCCACTGCTCGCTCATGATGTGGCGGTCCGGAAAGAGATTCGACGCAGAGGTATGAGGTCTCGTCCATTCGCATTCAATAATAATAATCGGGCTCAGAAACTTAACTGCACCAAAGGCAGTTTGTCTTGTCCACTACAAAATAGATGATGAGCATTTATTAGGAAGCTTCCCTTGACACAAATCAAATTGCTACAGGATGAATGTCCACACCGACTTTTGGCAGTTTGAACTGATATGGGTTGATCTATATCAACGGTTCTCAGTGTCTTAAGAGTTATGATATTCGCTCGTCATGATTGAATTTCATTGCTAATCTGAAATTTGATCGTGTTAGATAAGCGTTCATCTGCAGAGGAGAAATTCCATGACAGTAGCGAAGATTATCGAGCTAAGCGCAGAATCAAAGGTTAGTTTTGAAGATGCTATCCGCGCGGGTATTAAGCGGGCAAAAGATACAGTTGAGAATATCAAGAGTGCGTGGGTTAAGGAGCAGCAGGTAATGGTGGAGGACGGGAAGGTCGTTGCCTATAGAGTGGATCTAAAAGTGACATTCGTTCTCAACTAGGCGTGGAGATTTCAGAGCGGGGTGGGTGATCTCATGCCAAGGATGGAGTGACGAGCCACTCACTTCCATGAAGCTGAATGCATCTGAAACATTTGAGCCGATTAATCACACTCACGTTCAATGTTGCAACAATGTGGCGCATCTTCCGCAGCGGCGTCGGTCGACAGAATCTCGCCGGTTACGGGATTAGCGCGATAAGTGGTGCATCCTTTGAGGCCGAGTGAAAAAGCGTCTTCGTAGATGCTACGAAAGTCGGGAAAGCTGAAATCCTCTGACACATTAATCGTCTTGGAGATGGCTTGATCCACGTGTGCTTGGATAGCCGCCTGCATCTTCAAGTGCGCAGTCGGAATCAATTCTCGTGCAGCGACAAAGTATGACGGCAATGGATTGGGCTTTGACCCTTGCTGCCATAGTCTCCAAGCAAAATCCGACACTTCGTGGTATGAGTAATTACCATCGCTCTCTAGGATTCTTCGTGTGTGGTTGAATGCAAACACCGGCTCTATTCCGCTAGATATGTTATTGGCTAATAGACTGATAGTGCCGGTGGGGGCGATTGCGGTGACATGACTGTTGCGCAAGCCGGTGTCGGCAATTCCGGCTTGTATATCCGGTGGTAGAGACTGGATAAATGAGTTCTTTAGATGGGAATTCCGCTCAAGAAATGGAAAGGGAGATTTATCCCGTGAGAGTTCAATGGAAGCTCGGTACGCTTCATGACAGATCAATTGCATAATTGACGCTGCCTGTGCGCGGGCCTCTTCAGAACCATAGTGTAGACCCAGCATGATAAGTGTGTCGGCCAGCCCCGTGATACCTAAACCGATGCGGCGAGTGCCTATTGCCTGCCCACGCTGTGACTCAAACGGGTACCGAGAGATGTCGATTACGTTGTCTAACATGCGAACGGCGATTGGAACGTTATCGATTACGGATTGGGTATCGATATGGGCGTTTTCTGAGAAGGGTTCACGTACGTAGTGGGTCAGGTTTATTGAGCCTAGATTACATGCGCCATATGGAGGCAGCGGCACTTCTCCGCAGGGATTTGTGGCGCTGATCACTTCTCGATATTGCAGCGGATTAGTGTGATTGATCCGATCTATGAATAGTACGCCGGGTTCCGCATACTCGTAGGCCGCTCGAATCAATCGATCCCATAGTTCGCGAGCGCTGACGACTCTGAGCACATCACAGGGCACGGGTTCGGCGGTGCCAGTCCAGGCACGATAGATTGGCTCATGGGTATTACTGGCGTTTGAGTTCTCGGTAAGCTCTTCAGACGGAAAGATAAGCGGCCAGTCAGCATTAGCTTGTACAGCTTGCATGAACTGGTCGGTGATCAGTACCGAGAGATTGAAATGTCGCAATTCCCGCTTGTCGCCTTTTGCACTGATAAATTCTTCGATATCTGGATGATCGCAACGCAATGTGGCCATCATGGCGCCACGTCGTGCGCCGGTAGACAGCACTGTGGCACAAGTGCTATCCCAAATTCTCATGAAAGACACAGGTCCGGATGCGATAGCTCCAGAGCTTTTGGCGCGACTACCGGCGGGTCTCAGGGTGGAAAAATCATAGCCGACTCCCCCACCTTGTTGCATCGTCAGGGCGCCCTCCTTTAGCGAATTGAAGATTCCATCCATGGAGTCTTCGATTATCCCCATGACGAAACAATTGA
>JAOTYS010000031.1 GCA_029861795.1 Gammaproteobacteria bacterium
ACTCTACCGCTACATCCTTTCGCATACTCTGAAGGGTCAGATCCATGTCATAGTTCTGACTGCTATATCGATGCCGTTTGTCTATTTTTCCCTTGAGATTCCAAAGTTGATTATCAATAGGGGCATCGGTGGAGAGGGCATTCCTGAGGCCATCGCTGGTATTGAGGTAACCCAGATATCATACCTCATGCTGTTATGCGCGTTGTTTCTGCTGCTGGTCATACTCAACGGCGGTCTCAAGTACGTTATAAATGTATACAGGGGGCTCATAGGTGAGCGGACGTTACGCCGCTTTCGCTATGAGCTGTATTCCCGAGTATTGCGATTTCCCCTACCTCACTTCAAACGAGTCTCACAAGGGCAGATTATTCCGATGATCACCGCCGAGACTGAGCCCTTGGGTGGATTCATCGGAGACGCTTTTGCATTGCCTGCGTTTCAGGGTGGTTTATTGCTGACTTACTTATTGTTCATTTTTGCGCAGGATCCCCTGTTGGGGCTAGTGGCGACCGCACTTTATCCGTTCCAACTCTACGTCATCCCTAAGCTTCAGCGAAAGATCAACGCGCTGGCAAAGCGTCGGGTGCAAACTGTGCGTAAACTCGCAGACCGTATTGGCGAAGGCGTCTCCGGTGCCACTGAAATCCACGCTCATGATACTTCCCACTATGAGAGGGCAGATATCGCAGAGCGGCTGGGGACCATCTTTTCCATCCGACTCGAGATTTTTCGGCGAAAGTTTTTTATCAAGTTCTTGAACAATTTCCTGGCCCAGATCGCTCCGTTTTTCTTTTACTCTGCGGGCGGATATTTCGTAATCCAGGGCAACTTATCTCTGGGTGCATTGGTCGCAGTGCTTGCAGCCACTAGAGATCTGGCCGATCCGTGGAAAGAACTACTCAAGTATTATCAGATCTCCGCTGACGTTCGCGTTAAATACGCCGCGATTATTGAGCAGTTTCAACCGCCAGACATATTCGATTCTAAGATTGTCGATGAGGTACCTGAGGATATCGAGCCGCTGCAGGGTGATCTTTCAGGCACGAATGTCGGCTATGGTGAAGACGAATTCACAAAAGCGGTGGAGGGCGCGAGCTTCAACTTAAGCTTGGACCAGAGTGTCGCGATCGTAGGCTCCGGCAGAAGCGGCAAAGACGAGCTTACCCGTTTGATGGCGCGATTAGTCAAACCCACTTCTGGTCGAATTACGTTGGCTAACGCCCCACTGGCGGAACTTCCCGAAGCAGTACTTGGTGGTCGCATGGCTTATGTTGGCGCCGATGCGTATATGTTCTTCGGTTCTATCCGAGACAATCTGGTTTATGGACTCAAGCATCAGCCGTTACTCGAACCAACCTACGATGAAGCGGGACAAAGCCAGCGTCAGAAAGATAAAAATAGTGCGCGAGAAACTGGTAACAGTGTCCACGATGTTCGCGCTGATTGGGTGGATTATGAGGCGGCCGGCTGTGCCAATGCATTGGAATTAGATGAAAAGATACTCGATCTTGCAGTTACCGTTGACTTCGAAAGTGAAATTTACGAGTTAGGACTCTCTGGCTCTTTGGATCCGCAATCCCAGCCCGAATTAACGGCAAGTATTCTACAGGCACGTTCGACTCTACGTGACCGCCTACAAGATCAGGATTATGCACCATTAGTGGAGCTTTTCGACAAGTTCAGATACAACACAAACATGAATGTCGCTGAGAATTTGCTGTTCGGCACACCTAAAAACACAGAATTTGATCTGGAAAAGTTATCTACAAATCAATATGTCCGCAAGATTCTAGACGACCATGGAATCACCGATGATTTGATCGAGATCGGTCACCAAGTTGCGGGGCTTATGGTTGAGTTATTCGCGGATGTTGACGCGCAGAGCGACCTATTCGAACAGTATAGTTTTATCAGTGCAGATGACTTACCAACATTCAAAGGAATTGTCGGGCGTGCCAGCGATGGAGGCATTAGCGCTCTTCCGGATGATGAACGAGCCTTGCTACTTTCGCTCCCGTTCAAGCTGATCCCTGCTCGACATCGCCTAGGGTTGATCGACTCCAGAATCCAAACGAAGCTGTTAGAGGCACGCAAAGCGTTTGCCGAGGGTTTGAAAGATCCGTCTTCCATCGATTTTTTCAATCCAGACCAATACAACCCGTCTATATCGATTCAAGACAATATTCTCTTTGGAAAACCAGCTTATGGGCAGGCTCACGCGCAGGCCAAGCTCGGCGAGCTCGTGCGCGACACGTTGGAGTCCCTCAACCTAAGGCGTGATGTCATGCGGGTGGGACTGGATTATGCAGTGGGTGTAGCTGGCGCACGCCTAAGCCAGGCGTTGCGCCAGAAACTTGCCATTGGGCGTTGCTTGCTTAAACGACCCGATCTACTAATCGTTAACGATGCGACTGCATCGCTCGACCCCTCGGCTGAACTGCGGGTGTTAGAAAACTTGGTGAATCATATGAAAGGAAGAGGCCTAATTTGGGGGCTCAGCCGCCCGGAGCTTGCTCGATACTTCGACGTAGTCATAGTGATGGACAACGGTAAGCTAGTCGAGCGAGGCAGTTTTGATGAACTGCAACAACCCGGGCGAATCTTCATGAATCTACTGAGCGCCGCCTCATAGTATGTCTCCCCTCTATTTCCCAGTCCACTCATCGACGGCAACCTTCACTCAAACTGCGGCCGCAGAACTACGCCAAGTAAATGCCCATGTGACGAAATTCTCTTAGTGAATCAAGTAGGTGCAACATTTAATTAAGTCAATCTTGAACTCAATGGGCGAGGAGTAGAACCGGGAGACCGTAGCATCGAATACTGCTGCTCATTCAGCTAACACGAAAATATTCGAAGCCAGGCTGGTTTCCGAGGTAAACTCTATTGCCGACCTCCGGTCGGGCGTAAATGGGGGTGTATCAAAAACGCTATCGACCTGGGTACTCAGGTCGACCAGCATCGTTGTTAAGGGAAAGCACGTGTTGGCAGCTTCTCGTCTATTCGGCCCGCTTGATAATTCACAAGCGGCAACGCAATTTAGCAGCAGGATTTCCTGTCTGTTTTTCATCAGGGTTGCGTTCGCGGGTCTGACCCTGCTTGCCAGTTCCGCGCAAGCTGCGATGTTGGCCTCAGCAAATATCCTATTGGACTGTGAGCAACCCGAACCGGTTCTGGTTATCTGTGATTATAAAGTCGCCGAGCAAAACCAGATCACCGGAGTAACTGCAATGGCCGGTGGAACAATGCTTCCGGTTACTATGGCCTTAGACTATCCGTCTTCAGAGCAAACCACTGCAATTTTGTTTTTGTTGGATACCAGTGATCCCGCGAGGGGAGCGAGTGTTAAACGAGGCACCGACCATATCTTAGCAATGCTAGAGACTATGCGACCGCATCATCGGCTAGGTTTGGCCAAATTCGATACCGACCTAACACTGCTAGCCTCGATCGGGTCCAGCAAAGAAGAGCTGCAAAATGCAGCGCAAACTTTGCGTGCGTCGGGACTTACTACTGAACTGTATCGCAATACACTACAAGCGGTCCGCCTACTGGCCTCAGACAGCGCGGATCGCAAGGCAGTGTTTTTGTTATCTGATGGGCTCGCTGAGGACCTAGCTTACAACCATGCCGACGTCGTCCAAGCCGCCAACGAATCCGGGGTTGAAATCTATGGAGTCGGTTATGCCAAGTCCACCCCATTGTCTGTGGCTTTGCAGGTGCTGCGACGTCTGGCAGAAGAGACTGGTGGTGAATTTGTTAACGCCAGTAAAGATACTGAAGAACTCGCCAACTTTATACAGGCACCGTATGCGAGGTTGGATAGCGGGGGTCAAATTGAGATTGACCTTTCACCGCTCAAGGGGTTAGTGGAGCAGGGCGAGGCAGAAATGGAGATTACCTTTCACTCTGCAAATACATCGAGCACCATGAGTCAACTCATCAGTATGCCTCCGCCACCAGAACCCGTTGTTGAACCCGCACCGGAGGTTGAGCCGCCGCCTATTATCCCACTGGAACCGCAAGAAGTACTCGAACAAGAACCGCTACCAAGGGGGACGCCCACGGTAGTCTCAAGCCCCGGCGATGCTTTGATAAAGCGCCAGACTTGGTATGTCATAGCAGGCGTCCTACTGACTTTACTGCTACTTACACTACTATGGATGCTGCTGAGACGAATGTCTGCTAGCCGCACCGGGTCCGCCCCATATGCTTACCTGTGGAAGGTAGATGGCGATGACACTCAACGTTACGACATCAGTTCCGCAGTCACCCGGATCGGAAGGCACAAACACAATGAAGTCCGGTTACCAAATAAGACCGTGTCACGTTTTCATGCTGAACTTGGACGAAATGAATTCGGACACTTCAAGATTATCGATCGCGCATCCAAAAATGGGGTGCGTGTAGGTGGCCGGTTTGTTAATTCAAGCGCCCTACAGGAAGGGGATGTAATCTGCGTCGGGGACGTCTATCTGCGTTTTTCTTACTTACCGCATGATTTTTCCACCTTCGAAGACACCGAGTTATATGGCACATCAATCGTTGATGAGCAGCGCACCAGACGGAGTAGCTTAAGGAAAACAGTTGGTGTCGATGTTCGAATCTTTCACCGCGATGTTGGCTGGGTTCATGGGAGACTTGCAGATCTTAGCGTAGAGGGCGCCTTCGTGCATACTGACCAAAAATTTCCATCACCACACACACGGATTGATGTAGTGATCCCAATTGTTACCGAAACAGTACGTCGCTGGTATCGCTTCCCGGCAGAACTCGTAAGACAATCCGACGAAGGCGTAGGTGTTGTATTTCGCGAACTTAATCCGGCATCTGCGCGTTGGCTGGAGGTGGCCACAAAAGCCGCGTGAGGTTGTCGCGGTGCACAGTTGCCAAACTCTCGACGCATGACGACGGACTTTATCAGCGCCTCGACCTACCGGACCGGTTATCTATCGCTCATGTCCCCGTCAACGGAAACGTTGATCTAGGATCCGGCTTTTAGTTGTGACTAAAGGAAGTGGAACCATGATGAAGTTGTGGCAGAATACCTCAAGTATCTCTACTCCGTTAGAGAGTAAAGGATCTTTATCAAATAGATATAGAGGATTTCTCGATGAATAATGAAGTGATTATCACGTGTGCGGTCACCGGAGCAGGTGATACTGTCGGTATCCATCCAGAGATTCCTGTCACCCCAGAACAAGTCGCCAACGCAGCAATTGAAGCGGCAAGAGCGGGCGCCGCGGTGGCGCACTGTCACGTACGTGATCCCAAGACGGGGAAGGGCGCTCGTGATCCTGAACTGTTCCGCGAAGTGGTAGATCGGATTCGCGATAGCGACACCGATGTGGTCATCAACCTTACTGCTGGCATGGGCGGCGACTACGTAGTGGGAGAGACCGATCCGCTACAACCAGGTTCGGGCACGGATTTGGTTGGCCCCGAGGAGAGACTCGCCCGCGTTGAACAATTATTGCCGGAGATATGCAGCCTCGACTGCGGCACCATGAACTTCGGCAACAAGCACGAAATCTATGTCAATCCGCCCGCATACCTCCGAGCTATGGCGCAGAAGATCAAGGAGTTAGGGGTGAAACCGGAAATGGAAGTGTTCGATATCGGGCAGGTGCGCTTCGCCAATCAACTGGTCGCAGAAGGCCTCGTCGCAGATCCACCCTTATATCAGATCTGCCTCGGTATCCCCTGGGGCGCCGCTGCAGACACCCATTCGATGAAAGCTATGTGCGACATGCTGCCTGACAATGCTCAGTGGGCGGGATTTGGCATATCCCGCATGGAAATGCCTATGGTGGCTCAAGCTGTACTACTCGGCGGCAACGCACGCGTCGGTCTGGAAGATAACCTGTATCTGTCCAAAGGGGTATTCGCGAGTAACGGTCAACTAGTCGAAAAAGCTGTAACTATAATTGAAAACCTTGGTGCACGAGTGTTAACCCCTGTCGAGGCCCGCGAGAAACTCGGTTTAAGGCCTAGAAACTAGAACGAATTTTGTGCGCTACACACTGACACTGAACTAAACGGATCTACACGCTGACAAAAGTAATCTGAGCCGCGTTGGTTAGGCGTCTTAGCCATTTATGTAGTGTTCTAATTGTTTTATCGTAAACTCCTGCTCTGCGATAATGGCCTTGACCAGATCCCCGATTGAGAGCATGCCGTCAACCCGCTCCCCATCAACAACTGGAAGATGACGGACCCGCTTATCCGTCATTAGCGTTAGACATTCCTCTACGGTCTGTTGCGGACGGGCACATAAAACACTGATGGTCATAATATCCTTGACCTGTGTTTGTTGCGACGATCGGCCTTGCAGTATTACTTTACGCGCATAATCCCTTTCACTCACTATCCCAACTAGCTTTTCCCCCTCCATTATGAGCAAAGCTCCTATCCCTTTGTCCGCCATCAACCTAATCGCGTCAATTACGAACTCATCCGGGCCGATAGACCAAACATCATGTCCCTTGGAATCTAAAATCTGCTTCGCCATAGTCATGAACGTGTCCTCGTAGCTAACTTTAAAGGGTTTCTGTTCGGCGAATCCTTATTGCCTAGCAATTGTGAAAGTGCGAATCCTCCGACACATTCCAGCAAATCTTGTCCTCCATGTTACTACCACGCGCGTCAAGTCCGACAACAAATCTAACTGACTTCAGTCGCTAAACCTTCTACCACGTCTGTATTGAGCGTACGTTTGAATAGATCGGGGGAGACCTTTACTTTGCATGACCGACTGCCACCGCCAACAATGACATAGTCGCGTGCCATTACGCGAGCATCCACCCACAGCGGCAGATCGTGCGGCAGAGCGATCGGTGTGACACCGCCGATTTCCATCCCGGTCAAGCAATGAGTCTCGTCGGCTGAGGCAAAAGACAGACGACGTACACCCATGCGTTTGCGTACGGTTCTATTTACGTCGAGACGAGTGGATGCGAGTAACACACAGGCAACGTATTTCTTCTCGCCTGTTTTAGAAGTGACAAGAATTGCGTTGGCTGAATTCTCAAGGGAATAGCCATAGTGCTCACAGAAGACAGCGGTATCGGCGAGTTCCGGATCACATGGCAACAATTCGTATGCTACGCCCAATTCGCTCAGACAGCGACGTACTTTCAACTCCATGGTGTTCGTCATCGTCAGCCAAACCTGCTACGAGCATTGAATTTGTACCAGCTCAGAGTCAAATTTTCAAACTCAGAAAAGTTACTTGTAGGGATCCGCCGCATCACGTAGCCCATCACCAAAAAAGTTGAACGCCAGTATAACAATGATCACAGGAATGACAGGCAGCATTATCCACGGGTAAAGCGCAACTACGTTAATATTCTGCGCTTCGTTTAGCAGCACACCCCAGCTGGTAATCGGGGGACGTAATCCCAAACCGAGGAAACTTAAAGCAGTCTCCCCCAGAATCATTGCAGGAATGGATAAGGTCGCTGAGGCGATTAGGTGACTGATGAATCCGGGCAAAAGATGTCGAAAAATAATTCTTCGAGGTCTCGCACCCATCAGTTGTGCCGCTACACAGTAGTCTTCTTCTCTGAGTGCCAAAAACTTAGAGCGCACCGCACGGGCGAGGCCAGTCCAATCAAGAATCGCAAGGATAACGGTAATGCCAAAGAAGATCAGAATCGGACTCCAATTTACCGGGAGAATTGCCGACAAAGCCATCCATAGCGGGAGTTCAGGGAATGACCGCAACACTTCGATGAACCGTTGCACCACAAAATCTATCGTGCCACCGTAGTATCCCGCTACGCCCCCGATCACGATTCCCATCATAAAGCTAATCGCGATACCAACAAGACCGATGGTCAAAGAAATACGTGCCCCATAAGTAATTCGGGAGAACATGTCCCTGCCTAACCGATCAGTGCCGAGCAGAAACAGGGTGCCCCCGTCCGCGGGGCATACCAAATGAAACTGTGCCTGGAAAAGACCCCAAAATTCATAGCGGTCGCCGCTGCAGAAAAAGCGTAGCGGATAGATCTGATCAGTGGCTTGCGTGTATTCACGCTTGAGAGTCTCCATATTAAGTTGGTAGTCCCATCCATACACAAATGGCCCAACAAAGTTTCCGTTATGAAATAGATGAAGGCGTTGCGGCGGGGCGTAGACATTGTCGATATTGCGAGTGTGTAACTCGTAGGGGGCTATGACTTCGCTTATTAGGGTTGAACCGTACAGCAACAGCAGGATCAAACCAGAAACTACTGCGACACGATGACGTTTGAGCTTCCACCACATCAGCCTCCACTGGGAGGCCATATATACTTTTTCCTGCTCCGGGGTCAGCGCTTCTATAGAATGTGGATCAAACGGCTCGCTAGATACAAAATGCTCCAGGTGAGGAATCGCCGAGGCGTTGTTCATCTTACCGTCGCTCCTTGCAACCGAATGCGTGGATCGAGCATCGCTAGGGCGAGATCGGACAACAAGACTCCAAAAACCGTGAGAAACGCCAAGAACATCAAAAATGAACCGGCGAGGTACATATCTTGACTCTGCAAAGCGCCCAGCAACATTGGACCCGTAGTTGGAAGCGACAGCACCACCGCCACGATCTCTGCACCTGAAATGATGCTGGGTAAAATGCTGCCTATATCGGCGATGAAGAAATTTAGCGCCATGCGTAATGGGTACTTCAGCAATAATCTGGTCTCAGGTAATCCCTTGGCGCGACCAGTGATCACATATTGTTTTTGTAGCTCATCCAACAGATTTGCACGCAGTCGCCGGATCATCCCCGCAGTGCCTGAAGTTCCGATAACCACCACGGGGATCCAAAGGTGTTCCAGGATCGAGACAATCTTTCCCCAGGACCAAGGTTGATCGATATAGTCGGAATCCATCAATCCACCGATGGAGGTACCAAACCACACATTAGCGAGATAGAGCATCACCAATGCCAACAGAAAATTGGGTGTCGCTAACCCCAAGAATCCGATGAAAGTCAGACCATAGTCCCCCCAACTGTATTGGTGCGTTGCTGAGTAGATCCCAATTGGGAAGGCGATCGCCCAAGTAAATAATATGGTAAAGGTAGACACCAGGATGGTGAGGTACAAACGATCGCCGACGACCTCGTTAACCGGCAGGTCATATTCAAACGAGAAACCAAAATCACCATGCAACATTCCCAGCAACCAACGAAAGTATTGTTCATATAACGGCTTGTCCAACCCGTACTGCTCTCTCAGGAATGCAATTTTGTCCAGATCCACAGATTCGCCCTGACTCTGTAGTTCGGCAATATAACTCTCAAGATAATCGCCGGGCGGAAGTTGAATAATGACAAATACTATGACACTGATGGCGAGCAGTGTCGGGATCATCATCAGCAATCGCTGAGCAACGTAACGAAGCATTGGACGTTAGGTGCCCACTTCCATGGACTTCGACATTATCTTAATTTAGAGGGATAAGGGTTCGTGTCTAGTTCCGTAACTTGAGCGCAGCTTTAGGCTTGACAAAACGATATCTTAGATCAGCGCCGAGCATCAGTGAACCAGAAAGTATCAGGTCTATATAGACCAAAGTATGCACCTGGGTCCCAATTGTATATTCCTTCTGTGGGTACATTTCTGAGTTGATTGTTAATCACAACAGGCTGACGTACGCCACGCACTACGCCGATAGTAAACACCTGATCACTGTGGATCTCGAGCATTTTTTGCCAAATCCGAGTACGTTCTTCCACCGTTGAAGCGAGTCGCCATTGCTGATTAAGCTCCGTTAACTCCAGAACACTCGGCATGTCCGGAAGCACGCCAGCCGCCGCACCGGTCTCAAAAAATTGTCCCCATTTCGGCCATTGCAACTGTTGCTGTGTAGTGGGAGCGAACTCCCATGGACTCATTTCCGAAGTGGCGACGCCGTTGGTGATCCCGGACCACACCGACATCTCTGCATCACCAGAGAAAACACGATTGCGAAACACTTCACGTTGAGAGGGTTTGCTGTAGAGCTTCACACCGGCTCTGAGCCAGCTATCGTGTACCAACTCCAAAACATCCGTCTCTTCAGTGCTTTCCCCAGCAGTGTGCA
Source organism: Gammaproteobacteria bacterium (assembly GCA_029861795.1). Next base: position 10,072 of record JAOTYS010000031.1, read on the forward strand.
CGATAATCTCTAACGGACGACCGTCCGCAAGCAGGCGAATGCCGCGTTCATCACGCTCCGTAAGACCGATTTCATCCAACAAACGATTCGCCTCGTCAAGGTCGAACCTCGCCCAGGACTCTCCAAAGTCATCACGGTATAAGGGGCTCTCGGGTAAGACGGTGTTGTTGCCCTCGTTGACCATTCCATAATAGATAACTTGGTTGATCTCACGTCGATAAATCGCCAAAGAAAGCGCGCGGCGGAAGCGAACGTCTCGAATTAGTTCACGCCATATCGGGTCATTCGCATTTAAGTTAGGAAATAGGGCGATTTGTGCGCCCTTGACCGTACGCCACAGTCTCACTGTGTAATCATTGCGCTGTTCCCCGGCTTTCAGAAATGTGTAGTTATCCAGGCGGAGATAACGGGCTTGGAGATCGGACTCGCCCGTTCCGGTCTTTGCTGGAACTAGACTTGTACTGGTAATGTCAACGATGACTCTGTCGATGTAGGGGAGTTGTTTTCCAGATGAATCTACACGGTGATAGAACGGATTGCGTTCAAAAATAAAATGTTCTGAAGGAGGTGCTGTGGTATTGCCCCAGGGTTGTAATACTGGCAAGTTGGGATTGTCGAATTTATATTGGTGATCCATACGGTGGTGTAGTCCGGCCCAATTGCGGGTGCCGGCTTCCTCAACTATCCCTTCCAAGACTTCTTGATCAACATAGTTCGCATGGAACTGCTTCAAATAATGCGCTGGGCGATAAATGAACAATGGGCTCGCCCCGGCAAGGGTGGGGAGAAAATCAGGATTGGGTCGTGTCCAGCGATAACGCACCGTCGTCTCATCAAGCACTTCAAAAACAGGTTGTTCACCATCGACCAGTAAGTTCTGTGGCGGCCCGTGCAGGCTTAGATCAGGGTTGTTCGCGACATCTTCCCAGTAATACCGAAAATCCTCGCTGGTAAAGAGGTGACCATCGGACCATTTGTGGCCTGGCCTCAAATGCAGGGTAAAAGCCTTGTTCTGGTCATTGTCGACACGCTCTAATATGTCAGGGACCAGATTGAAGTCTCTGTCATAGCAGACCAAGCGAGCGTAGCCGTACACCATCATCATTCGAATATCTTTGGGCTTGCCCATCAGCAAGCGAAGTTCGCCACCGTACTCACCCAAAGTCTGTTCCGAGTCGGTGAACGAGACAATGGAAGGACTGATAGGAACGCGATCTTTCAGCGGAGGCAGAGCGCCAGAGGTTACCGCTTGCTTCAGACTCGGTACTTCTTGCCAATTGAATTCGGCCGCCAGCAATTGGAGTGGCACGATAGACAAGGCACAAAGCGTGGCCAAGCTGCCCAACCATCGTGTTAAGAACTGTAAGCAACTAATACTCCATAGTCGGTTCATGCTACGTTCTCCGGCACAGCGTTCCCCGTCATGCGTACGAAATGATTTGTATCAATCTCAACCAAGGACGAGTTTACCTCAAGATCTTCACAAAAGGGCTCTGGCCAACCCTTCGGATCCGACAGTCTATCCTTCATCAAGGCCGCAAAGTCCAACGGTCGATTCAAATCAGGATAGGGCACTGCGACCAGCAAGGTTTTGGTATATGGGTGAACCGGGGCGCGAAATAGAATTTCCCTCGGAGCCACCTCCACAATCTGCCCGCCACACATCACCGCGATACGTTCAGCGATGTAATCCACTACCGCCAGATTGTGGGAAATAAACAGATAAGTCAGACCTAATTCCTCACGTAGGTCTTTCAGCAAGTTGAGGACCTGCGCCTGAATAGACACATCCAATGCAGAAACCGGTTCGTCGCAGATCAACAGATCAGGTTGCAGTGCGAGGGCTCTGGCGATTCCGAGACGCTGGCGTTGTCCGCCGGAGAAACTATGCGGGTAGCGATTGAGAAATCTCGGGTTAAGGCCTACCAAACGCATAAGCTCTTGCACCAGCTCTCGGTGATGCGCATCGTCTCCTATCTGATGGATTATCAATGGTTCACGAATGATGTCGAAGACTGTCATCCGCGGATTTAAAGCGCTGAACGGATCTTGAAAAATAAACTGCACCTTGTGCCGGTAGCGCTTCAATCCCTCCTGATCCAACGAGAGCGTATCCACTATAGTTCCGCGATCGTTGTACCGTACTTCTCCCGTATCGGGCCTGAGCGCGCCCATGATGATCTTGCTCAACGTAGTCTTGCCGCAACCGCTTTCACCTACCAGACCAAAAGATTCACCGCAGGCAATATCCAAGCTGACATTGTCTACTGCCTTAATCTGGGTCTCCTCTGGGCCTCCAAACACGCCCGATTTGCGGATCTGAAATGTCTTGCTCAGATTCGTAAGCGACAAGTGCGGTCCAGCGTTCCGAGCCTGTTCACTCCACACTTCCGCGTGCTTGATCAGTGGGCCGATCTCGTGCTCGATCTCACGCACTGGAATAAGTCTGTCGTCGCCCCGCATGTCAAACTTTGGCACTGCACGTAGTAATGCCTGCAGATACGGGTGAGCCGCTTTCTCAAAAACGTCAGCAATGGTCCCACTTTCCATTATCTCCCCGTGATACATCACCACCACTTCTTCAGCGACATTTGCAACTACCCCCAAATCGTGCGTTATGATCAGCACTGCCATGTCGAGCTGACTCTGTAGATCTTTAATGAGCTTTAGAATCTGCGCTTGGATGGTCACATCCAGTGCGGTAGTGGGCTCATCGGCAATGAGCAGCGCCGGACGACAGATCAATGCCATAGCAACCATGGCTCGCTGTCTCAATCCCCCGGACAACTCAAAAGGATAAGTTCTGATCGCGCGCCTCGGATCGGGAAATCCGGCCATGGCCAACATGGACTCGGTCAACTCCATGCCTTCTTTCGTGCCCACATCACGGTGCAAGAACAGGGCCTCACTCACTTGATCACCGACTGTGTGCAGCGGGGACAGGGAAACCATGGGTTCCTGAAAGATAATGGAAATCCGACCGCCCCGAATCGCTTGCATGGCAGCGCTGCTCGGTTTGAGCTTGGCAATATCGATCGCGGGCCCTGCTTGCAAAGGATCATCAAAAAGAATGCTGCCGGAGGTGATGCTTGCCGACTCAGGCAAGATACCCATGATGGCATGCGCAGTCACGGTTTTGCCCGATCCAGATTCTCCCACCAGCGCTACGGTGGAGCCGGCCCGCACGCAGAACGACACCCCTCGAACCGCCGCAATATGTCCGCCGTGCACCCTAAAGCCAACCTCAAGATCGCGAACTGTGAGCAGCTCACCGGGGACTTCAGACTGATTCACCTAATTATTCTCTACACGGGCTATGGTTAAGCGCCACTTTACCTAACCGGCGGTCAAAATACAGCCATCTCAGATTTTGTAAATTCTAGAATAAACAGGGACTCATTACCCCGCAGCCCATCGTGAGCCCTAACGATTGGCAGTCAGCCTACTTGGCATCGGTAACGTTCTGGTCAATCACTCGCATCAGATCGGCGATACCGTGGCTGTTTTCATCACGCAGCGCATCTAAGGCTAGTGCAGCCCTACGACGGTCAGCAGGCGTCTTATTCTGAGATAACTTCCACTTCCCTTGCATAGATTCTATCCCAATCTCTATACCGACAATCCCCTTACGCAGCCCCTTGTATACCTGTTGTGGAAGTCTGCCGGCAGTCCATGGTGATTTGGCCAACCGCGATTCACTTATTTCGCTGAGATCATCCAAAACATCAATCACTTCCCAATCCTCCATCAAACGAGGAATACCAGTGACATGGACCGCGACGTAGTTCCAGGTCGGCACTTGATGCTTCGAGTCATACCAGTCGGGAGAAATATAGGAGTGTGGCCCGGAAAACACCGCCAGCGCCGTACTATCATTGTGAACGCCCTTCCAGATCGGATTAGCACGTGCAACGTGGCACCGCAACAACCCTTTGTCTTCGCCACTACGCTTTACCACAAACGGTAGGTGTGCGGCTTCAAGACCATGCGGACATGACAGCACCAACAGTCCGAAGGGGTAGGCCTCAATAGTGTCGAGTAATACAACCCAATCGTCCTCCGCGAAGTGACTCGGAACGTACACCGAGGTCAGCCCACTGTCACTTAGTGTCTATCTTCCGTTCACCATTTTTCCCCATGAGGCCTTAGATCCAACTCAAATGTCCATGCGGACCGGGCTTGTTGGGTTAATTGAAAAACACATTCGGCGATTTCATTCGGATCTAAGAAAAAATCATCTGGCTTGTCTGGCATGCGCGCGCGGGTACGTTTCAGATCGATCACGCCGTCGATGATTACATAACTCACGTGGATTCCCTCGGGTCCCAAGCCTCGGGCCAAAGACTGAGATAGACTGCGCTGTGCCGCCTTGGCGGAGGCGAACCCCGTGGTGTTGGCGCCGCCGCGTAACGAAGCAGTGGCACCAATCACTATGATCGACCCAAGCTTCGCCTTCTTCATGTCGGGGATGACTTGTTGTGAAGCAACCAACAGTCCAAGGGTGTTGGTGCGCCACGATGATTCGAATCCATCTATAGTCGTGTCCTCCACCGATGACCATTCTCCCGCGCCTGCGTTATAGATAAGTACATCTACCGGTGCGATGTCCGCTCGAATTCGGGCAAACACCTCACGCACTGCATCGGGATCAGAGACATCGCAGGGGTAGGTGTGGGATCCTGGCGTCGTACTTTGTAATTCGTCCAAATAATGTTTGTTGCGTGCGAGCATCACGACTGTGTAGCCTGCAGACGCAAACTTGTGTGAAAAGGACGCACCATTTCCGGGACCTACACCTGCTACGACACAAACACCTTGAGACATTTTCATCGCTCCAAAGATGGATTGGACGGAAATCGACCCCGGACTCAGTGCCCAGCGGCCGACAGATTAAAGCCATGCCGAGATGATACCACTCGGTGCACCGCAAGCTTAGCATCAGCACTGACAGCGATTTACACTTAGCGACAATGTAGTGGCCTGCTATAGCACCTCCGATATACAACCATGTGTCGAATCCCTGTTCCTCGGGGGCGAACCTGCACTCCCGCAACCAGGCGAGGGATTAGCAGTGGTATGTCGCAGGCCTCGGATTTCGAATCCCGGATGTGAGACAGATAGGCGTTCAGGGCTCCATGGCACACTGATCTTGATCAACTGTGGGCACCCATATATAGATTAGGATGTGGTCACAGCTCCTTGAGCATGACGATTGTCATTAGAGAATCAGGATGGAACCTTTACGAGACAGTTGATGGGAAACGTAGACTCAGTCTAGATCTTGTATCGAATATGAACGTCAATGGAGCAATAACTATCCACTATTTGTCACAAGTGCCTGCGTCATCCGAATTCACAAGTGAATTGAAGAAGCATACTTATATTATTGAAAGTAAATAGTATTTATACTACGGTTTCCAGCCCAATCGATCCATGATCAATTCGGTGTAATTTTAATGAACCCAAGCGTGTTCCCCTTGTGTGGAGTCGTAACTTGGGTCCGGTGACGACCCGGCCCCCTCATCGTTGTCAAAGGTATGGAGATCAACCTAGCGTGGAGACATTTTTATGACGAAGTTGCTTAAGGTAATACTGTGGGTCGTGGGCGCTATTGTTGTGCTAGTCGTCGGGCTAGCTATTGCGCTCCCGTTGTTAGTCGACCCGAATGAATACAAAGATGAAATCGCGCGGTTGGTGGAGAACAAAACCGGCCGAAAGTTGGATATCCAAGGTGATTTAAATCTTTCGATATTCCCCTGGCTTGGCGTGGAAACAGGGAAGGTCTCGCTTGCTAACCCGACGGAGTTCGGTAATGAACCTATGGTCCAGCTGGACGAGGCCAGTGTGCGTTTGCGACTGTTGCCGCTGTTATCGCGCCAGGTCGAAGCCGGCACTATCCTCATCAAAGGACTGCAGCTCAACTTGATTAGTGACGCCAGCGGACAAACCAATTGGGACAGTCTTGCACAGACAACCCAAACTGGAGAAGGTGGCGAAGAAAACACCGCCGACAAAGCCACCGAAGCCGGTGTGGCAGCGCTGTCTTTACAGGGATTCGATATTCGCGATTCTTCGATTCGCTACCGCGACGAGGCGGCCGGTGTCGAGTACCAGCTAAGCAACCTGAATGCGCAGACCGGCACCATTGTACCTGGTAAAGATGTGCCACTGGAGATCAGTGGCACCATTGAGGGCAACACTCTAGAACAGCCCGAGACCTTCGATGTTAATGCCTCCATCAACCTGGAAGATGATTCCATTCGTCTGAAGGACTTGACTCTGACAACCACGGGGCTGGCAACCATCAACCTGAAGGCGACGGAGGCCACTTACCAAACTAAGGCCCAGAACTTAGCCATCAATGATATCCAGCTAGACACCGAATATGGAGAGCTCAAGGCAACCCTTAACGCCGCCTCCGCAACCGCCGACTTACAACAAGAAACAGCCGAGCTTTCGAGTTTTGTGCTCAACTCGCAGGACGGCAAGATCGAAGGGCAGATGGCTGCTACAGGAATAAAGAGCCAGCCAATGGCTACAGGAGAGGTCACCTTGAGCTCCGTCAATGTCATTGGGCTACTGAATAAGCTAAAAGTAGAACACGGACTAGCCCCTGAGATGTCAGTCCAGAACGTCAGCGCGAGGGGCTCCTTTCAAGTGGGCAAGGACCAGGTAAATGCCAGTCTCGCCGACGTATCAATGGACGCCAAATACAAGGATCTCACTGGCGTACTGTCGGCGCCCACACTTGAGCTAGATACCGGGAAACAGACGTTCTCTGCACCACAGCTAGGCCTTGACACTCCCCATGGGCGAATCGATGCATCGATTACCGGAAGCAACATTGTGGATGCGCCGCAGTTCAGCGGTAGTTTGAAATCCAGTAACCTTGAACTAAAGCAATTGCTGCAAAAGATTGGCACTGAGTTAGATCTGGAAGAAGACTCTATGCTTTCAACTGCGACCCTCGAGACTCGCTTCGACGTCACCAAAGACAGTGCGACGCTAAGCGAGTTGTCCGCTCAAGTCGATGACATGAAAATTCGCGGATCGCTCTCCGTGAAAGGCTTCGAAAAGCCGGTCTATCAGTTTGATTTGGACATAGATCGATTGGACCTGGATGACTCGAGCGACTCGCCTAGTGAAAATTCAGGGCAGACCCAGGGCAACTCAAACCAAGGCAATAGCCGAGCTGTTGTATTGATTCCAGTCGCGTTGTTGCGCGATTTGAATGCACAAGGCTCGATATCCATCGGGGATCTAAAGGCCGGAGGCTTGAAAATGTCTAAAGTCGAGGTTGGCCTGCGCTCCCAGGACGGACAGGTAAATATCGATCCCATCAAATCACTGCTATATGACGGCGAGTCTCTGGGGACGATCAAAGTCGACGCAGGTAGCGAGGTGCCGGCCTTGGCCTACCAGCAAGATTTCACCGCGGTGTCGGTGCTGCCTCTTTTATCCGACGCTGAGATCAGTGACAAGTTATCGGGCAACGGTACCCTCGGTTTTAACTTCAACACAAAAGGCGCAGCGACGGACCAAATTACTAAAAACCTTAACGGCACCGCCAAACTGGCCATTAGAGATGGTGCAATAAAAGGTTTCAACATTCAACAAATGCTCATTAACGCACGGCAACTTTACCTAAAGGCAAAAGATCGCGAACAAGAAATAGACTCCAGCGAAGAAGATGAAACCCGTTTTTCGGAGATGACAGGAAGTTTGTCAATCAAGGATGGTATTGCGTATAACGATGACCTCAGCATTAAATCGCCGCTGTTTAGAATAACCGGGAAGGGTTCCGCCGACATCGCTAAAGAGACCATCGACTATCTGATGACAGTCAATGTAGTCGAGTCGTTTCAAGGACAGGGTGGCAAAGAGCTTGAGGAGCTGAAAGGAATTCCCATCCCTGTCCGGGTAGACGGCGTATTTGCCGACCCAAAGTTTCGCATCGATGTGGCCGGCCTCATCGAGGCAAAGGCAAAGGAGAAGATAGACCAGAAGATTGAAGAAGAAAAAGAAGAAGTCAAAGAAAAACTAAAAGAGAAGCTTGAAGAAAAACTAGGGGATAAACTCAAAGGGCTGTTCGACTAAAAGACCAAAACACTTCTCGGTCCCTCCGGGTACAACTATTCCACTTGATGAACAGCTCCACCGCATCTTGAGTTTGGTTCATTGACTCGTGATTCGCCTAGGGAAGGCTACTTGTGGAGTAAAAGGTCCCCATAAGCCATTTAAGTCGTTCATGTTGATGGTACTTGACGTCAACTGTATACTAGCTCAACCGTTGTAGGTTAAAGGACCTACTATGGTTCATTGCCAGGTTGGCGGGTGCCGAGTGTCTTCTCGCACCGAAAGTCAAGGACAGCCAACTGAATCGCGTAAACACCAACCCCCACTAATGGAGCCGAGAGATGATTAGACATCAACTTACTGCAATTGCCGTATTGGCAATGCTGGGTGCACCAGCGTTCGCGTCTCAATGTCCCGTCGATATGGGCCTAATTGATGAGGCGCTAGTGACTGCCGAGGCTACTCTGTCGGCCGAGGACTTGGCGAAAGTCATGGAGTTACGTGCACAAGGAGAGGAACTTCACAACAGCGGTGATCATGACGCGTCCGTCGCCACTTTAGCCGAAGCGAAGGCAATACTCGGCATAGAGTAATAGTTGTTCACATATTCCCGGGCGGGTTGTTCCCGCCTGGGAATACGTTACAACGCTGATGGTTTACTGTAGCAGCAAATTGTCGCGGCTTAACTTTTTAAAGTATGCGTCGCGCACATGCCTCGCAGCTGGAAGCTGCTCTTACCGATGACCAGAAGTTGAGCGTCTGCTCGTCCAAACCAGCTAGGTTTTGGAAATCAGGGGTTCAGAGAGCAAACGCAGGGTCGACCAAAAGTGAAATTCCACCCTCGTAGGAGCGCCTTCTAGGCGCGACAGCGAACGACATCAATAGCTATTGTTTGATCAGCGCCGCTTGAATTGCTCATCACCCCATAAAACTGACCACATCTCGTCGTCGATCTCACCAACCTTATCTTCTAATTTCTCCATATCCTTGGCCACCGCAGGTCGCGCTGCGATTTTATCGAACCATGCATTGAGATTTGGAAACTGATCGAGATCCTGTCCTTGGCGTTCGTGTAGACGTATCCAGGGAAATACCGCCATGTCAGCAATGGAATAGTCTCCCGCCAAATAACTATGTTCGCCTAGTCTGTTATCTAAGATGTTATAGATACGACGGGCCTCGTTGGTGTAGCGCTGTATCGCATAGGGAATCTTGTCACGCACATAAGCCCTGAAGTGGTGAGCCTGACCGAGCATGGGCCCCACGCTGCCCATTTGAAACATTAGCCACTGAATCACCTGTGAACGAACCCGAGGCTCTTCAGGCAGGAATTGACCCGTCTTCTCCGCGAGATAAATAAGTATGGCGCCCGACTCGAAAACCGAAAATGGCGCACCACCTGGACCATCCTGGTCGATTATCGCCGGAATCTTGTTATTGGGACTGATTTTTAGGAACTCAGGATCAAATTGCTCTCCACGATCGATATCTACCCAATGGGCACGGTAGTCGAGCTGTATCTCTTCCAGCATGATGTGGATTTTTTGTCCATTAGGTGTTGCGGCGGTGTAAAGGTCGATCATTTTCATGCTCCTCAATGAATGAGGTGTGGGTGACATCATTGTCCAACGTTATTCGAATTTTTCGCTGCAGTCGCTCTCCGGTCAGCAGTACAATGCGGCCCTTACTGCCACAACAGGAGATCCTATGATGGCGCCATTCACCGGGGGATATCTGTGCGGCAACATACGGTATGAATGTACTACAGAACCTCTATTCACTGCCCACTGTCGTTGCACTGACTGCCAAAAGTCCAGTGGTGGGCAGATGGTAACCGTGGTTAAGGTGCCGACCGAGTCATTTAGTTACTCCAGGGTGAGGTCAAGGGGTATACAGTGACAGGCTCCAGCGGCAATCCGATTACGTTTTGCGGAGACCGCGGTTCGCAACTGTTCAGCGACGCCCAAGTAGTAGCGCACCTCTGGCTAATCAAAGCAGGGACTCTGGATGATCCTGGTTGGATCCATCTCAGTATGCATATTTGGTGTGACAGTACCCAGCCCTGGGCACACATCCCAGAGGACGCCCAAAAGCACCCAACCCATCCACCGCATTGACATCAATACCTTAGCTATGAGGGTGTGCGTCATATCGATAGAGCTCGCAGCAATCTTATTGGCGGTGAGTCTTGTTGCGACAGCGCGGTCAGACCAAGAAGCCTGGCACGAGGCGATTCAGTACTCTGATATCCAAGCATTGGATCGGCTCATTGAAACAATTCCCGATGTCGATACCGGAAGCGTTAAGGGAAAGACAGCACT
>JAOTYS010000331.1 GCA_029861795.1 Gammaproteobacteria bacterium
GGTAATGCCTTGGGTTGGGGTACTCTTCGATCTGTGCAATGCAGCCGTCGGCAGCCTGGTGTTCTGATCTATCGACATATGCGGGCTAGCCTAACGGTTAACCCAAATGTCCAATAGGACCGTCCCCTGGCTGCTTCTGGGTGTCGCCTTGGTCGTTGCCAATCTCCCCTGGCTCAGTGAGCGGTTCTTTTTTGTGTTTCTCCCCCAGCGGCGGTGGCAAGCTGGCTTGGATGAGACTGCTCGAATGGCTAGTCCGATATTTGGTCGTGGGCCTGATTGCACTCGGGCTCGAAAGGAGCGTGACCGGTAACATCTATTCGTGAGGTTTGCTTTACCCGGATTCATCTATCGTCATCAGTTGAAGCGAATGCTCGATCGGCGCTAGGCAGGTAAAGCTGTCGGCGACCGTAGGCGACTTCATGGTCCCCGGCAGATTCTTGAATTAGGCGGATGGTCGAGGTACACTACCCTGTTGTTGCGGGGTGGAGCAGTCTGGCAGCTCGTCGGGCTCATAACCCGAAGGTCGTAGGTTCAAATCCTACCCCCGCTACCAATACCCGCCTGGAGTAAGACTACGACCCCGCCACAGCGGGGTTTTGTGTTTAGGGGCGGTGGGTGGCAGCAGGCTGGTCCCGATGTTGCTGCCAAATTTAGTGGCACAACGACGGAGGAAAGGAAGGTAGGTTAGTGCGACAAGTGGGCTGAGTGCCCATTTTTTGTGGAGTAAGTATTGAGTTTTGGTGACAACTGTTGAGAGCTTACAGCGGATTCTGCAACCCGGAGCCGAAGCCTTGGGCTTTGAGTTAGTCGCGGTGGAGTTACATGGGCGAGGTCGAAATACACTCTTGAGGGTGTATATAGATGGACCGCAGGGCATTACCGTGGACGATTGTGCCCATGTCAGCGGACAATTGAGTGCAATCTTGGATGTTGAGGATCCGATTCCCGGTCACTATACACTTGAGGTGTCTTCGCCGGGGTTGGACCGGCCGCTGGTGGCGTTGGATCACTTCAAACAGGTGGTCGGACACCGTATTAAGGTGCAGATGCGACAGTGTCTGTTGGGAAGAAGGAAATTCATCGGCACGTTGGTAAGGGTATCTGGAAAGACATTGGTGGTGGAAGTTGATGGCGAAAATTACGAGCTGCCTTGCAGCGGTATCGAAAAAGCACGATTGGTGCCTCAACTCTGACGATGGCACTAGCGAATTCGAATTAGTGGGAGAGTAGCAATGAACAATAGCGATATTCTGTTGATGGCCGATGTGGTATCGCGCGAGAAGAGCCTGGACAAGGAAATAATCTTCCAGGCGATTGAGGCTGCACTGGCGACTGCCACACGCAAGCGGCACGAGAAGGACATAGAAGCGCGGGTGTCGATACATCACGAAACTGGCGACTATGACACCTTCCGGCAATGGGAAGTTATTGCCGACGAGGATGAGATTGAGTTTCCGGATCGCCAGTTGAACCTTAGTGAAGCTCAGCGCGAAAACCCTGAGATCGAAGTGGGTGGTTTTATTGAAGAGCCATTGCCAGCGGTCGAATTTGGTCGCATTGCGGCGCAGGCGGCCAAGCAGGTCATCATGCAGAAAGTACGTGAAGCAGAGCGCGAGCAGATCGTGAAGGAATACAAAGAGCGCGAGGGAGAAATGATGACCGGAGTGGTCAAGCGATTAGAACGAGGTGACGCGGTCGTCGACTTGGGCGGGGCGGAGGCATTGTTACCCAAGCCTGCGATGATTCCGCGGGAAGGGCTTAGACCCGGTGATCGTATTCGTACGGTCTTGGAAAGAGTGACGCCGGCGCCCAGGGGCCCGCAGCTATTCCTCAATCGCATTTGTCCGGAGTTGCTCACCCAACTGTTTAACCTTGAAGTACCCGAAGCGGGTGAGGGGCTCATCGAGATTCTTGGGGCCGCGCGGGATCCCGGGTTGCGCGCCAAAATTGCTGTGCATTCCAATGACCCGAAAATTGATCCGGTTGGAGCCTGTGTGGGCATTAGAGGTTCGCGTGTGCAGAGTGTATCCAACGAAATTGCTGGTGAACGAGTAGATATCATCAAATGGTCTCAGGATCCCGCTCAGTTTGTCATTAATGCACTCGCGCCGGCCGAGGTGGAGTCCATCGTAGTGGACGAGGAAGCTCAGAGCATGGACGTGATCGTAGATGAGAGCCAGCTTTCGCAGGCTATTGGACGCGGCGGGCAGAATGTGCGCCTCGCCTCTGAGTTGACCCGCTGGACGCTGAACATCATGACCGATCAGGACGCAAGCGAAAAAGTTGAGACTGAGTCCGATGAGAATCGTAAGCGGTTGATGGAGCAGTTGGATGTCGATGAAGATTTGGCGCTCATCCTGGTGCAGGAGGGCTTTACGTCGCTCGAGGAAGTTGCCTTTGTGCCAAAGCAGGAACTGCTTGATATCGAAGAATTTGATGAAGAATTAGTCGACGAGTTGCGTAGTCGAGCGGAAGACGCGCTCCTCACGCGAGCTATCGCTCAGGAAGAGCAGCTCACGCTGGCCGAGCCTGAGCAAGATTTGCTAGAGATGGAAGGTATGGATGAGCATACGGCTCGATTGTTGGCGAGTAACGATATCCGCTCGAGGGAAGACTTGGCCGAATGCTCGGTAGATGAACTGATGGTAGTTCCAGAAATGAGTGAAGAACTTGCCGGCCAGTTAATTATGACGGCACGCGCGCCGTGGTTTGAGGCGCAGGAGAGTAACTGATCGGCTGCAGCGCACGGCTATGCGCATTGCATCCGACTAGGGGGCGTACATGACACAAGTCAGCATCAAGAATTTCGCGGAGCAGATTGGTATCCCTTCAGATAAATTGCTGAAGCAGCTCGGTGATGCAGGCATATCAGGAAAAACTGCGGGCGATAATCTAAGCGACGAAGAGAAGACAGCGTTGCTGGGGTATCTGCGCAGTGACCATGCTGATCGTGGTTCGCTGCGCCGCGGGGGCAAGATTACGCTCAAGCAGAAGACTACTAGTCAAATCAAACAGAAGACCCGTACCGGTGTGGCACGCACCATTCACGTTGAGGTGCGTAAGCGACGCACCTTTGTCAAGCGTAGCCTGTTGGAGGAGGCGACTTCCGAGCAGGAGCCCGTAGCCCAAGAACCTGAGGCTACACCGCTGGTCACCGAGGAGGTGAGTCAGGTCGAGGAATCACAGCCTGAAGTCAGTCTGGAGCAACCTCCCGAGCAAGAGACCGTTGGGGCTGTTGAGTCTGCGGAGCTCGTGGAGTCTACACCTGCGCCAACGGAACCGCTGGAATCCCCGCAGCCCCTGTCCCCTGACGAGTTGCCGGCTGCAGTGGATCAGCAGGAGCCGGTTCAGCCTGAGTCAGCGCAACAGAGTGGGCTCGAACAACCGGAGGTTGTCGTGCATGCGCAACAGGAGCCCGATCGTTTGCAACAGCTCGAGAAAAAAGAAAAACCCAAACGAGACGAGCTGCGGGTCGCTGAGACTAAGAAGGGTCGACGTAAAACGCGCGCGCTTCGGCGCCCACATAAGGTACAGACTAGTACGGCTGGGCAACACGCATTTGAGAAACCGACGGCGCCGGTTGTTCGAGAGGTTTCCATTCCGGAAACCATTTCCGTCGGGGAGCTTGCCCAGGCCATGTCGGTGAAGGCCGCGGAGGTTATCAAGAAGCTCATGGAGATGGGTTCCATGGTGACCATTAATCAAGTGTTCGATCGGGAGACCGCGAGCCTCGTGGTCGAAGAAATGGGGCATATCCCAGTGGTCGCGTCACCCGAAGATCCAGAAGCTTTGTTGTTGACTGAAGGTGCCGAGGAAGGAGCTCAGGAGTCTCGTCCGCCGGTTGTGACAGTGATGGGGCATGTCGATCATGGTAAGACGTCGCTGCTGGACTACATTCGCAAGAGCAAGGTCGCGGCGGGGGAAGCCGGAGGAATCACTCAGCACATGGGAGCGTATCAAGTCACGACATCAAAGGGTGTAATTACATTTCTCGATACTCCGGGGCACGAGGCATTTACCGCAATGCGTGCCAGAGGTGCCGAAGCCACCGACCTTGTTATCTTGGTGGTTGCCGCTGACGACGGTGTCAAACCGCAAACCGTAGAGGCGATTCGCCATGCTCGCAACGCCGACGTGCCGATAGTGGTTGCCATTAACAAGATTGACCGTCCAGAGGCGGATGTCGATCGTGTCAGACAGGAGTTGGCCAATCAGGAGGTCATTTCAGAGGAGTGGGGTGGTGATGTCTTGATGGCATTGGTTTCAGCTAAAACTGGTGAAGGCATAGATGAGTTGCTCGACAACGTGCTATTGCAGACCGAAGTGCTTGATTTGACCGCGGTCAAGGCGGGACCCGCATCGGGTGTAGTGGTGGAAGCACGACTGGATAAGGGTCGGGGACCAGTGGCTACGATATTGGTACAGAAGGGCACACTGAGTCGGGGCGATGTGGTTCTCGCCGGGCGGGAAAGCGGACGTGTACGGGCTATGGTCGATGAAAACGGCCGTTCAGTAAATAAGGCCGTGCCTGCGACCCCTGTGGAAGTGCAGGGTCTCGCTGGCGTGCCGGTGGCGGGGGACGAGGTCACGGTGGTTAGTGATGAACGTAAGGCGCGTGAAATTGCGTTGTTCCGTCAGGGCAAGTTTAAGGAAGTGAAACTGGCACGGCAGCAAGCAGCGAAGCTTGAGAACATGTTTGAGAAGATGGAAGAAGGTGAAGTCAATACCCTAAATCTCCTTGTCAAGGCGGATGTGCAAGGTTCTGTGGAGGCGCTCACCGATGCGCTGGAGAAACTCTCTATGGATCAGGTTCAAGTGAAGGTTGTTCATGGCATGGTCGGTGGCATCAACGAGTCAGACGTGAATCTGGCGATCGCCTCGGAAGCCATAGTTATTGCGTTCAATGTTCGTGCAGATGCCGCAGCGCGTCGATTGATCGAGTCAGAGGAGGTGGATGTCCGGTATTACAGCGTGATTTACGATGTGGTGAACGAGGTTAAAGCTGCTATGTCCGGGATGCTCAAGCCCGAGATCAGCGAGGAAGTGTTGGGACGCGTTGAGGTGCGTCAAGTGTTTCGAGTACCCAAGATTGGCGCCATTGCAGGCTGTTACGTGACTGAAGGAGTAGTTCGTCGTAACCGTCGAGCTCGGGTTTTGCGGGATAATGTAGTCATATTCGATGGCGCCATTGATTCATTACGTCGCTTCAAAGATGATGTCAGTGAAGTTAAGACGGGTTTCGAGTGCGGCATAGGGATAAAAAACTATAACGATATAAAGGAGGGTGATCAGTTGGAAATCTACGAGACCGTGGAGACCAAACAGGCTCTCTGATGCCAAAGGAGTTTAGTCGTACTCGACGGGTCGGTGAGCTCGTCAGGCGAGAGTTGGCCGTGCTGATCGCGTCCGAGTTGAATGATCCGCGCGTGGGGATGGTGACTATCACTGCAGTAGATATCACAAAAGATTTACGTCTCGCGAAGGTGCGTGTTACTTGTTTAGGTTCTGA